>CAYYDL010000071.1:0-3176 GCA_964470545.1 uncultured Hyphomicrobium sp.
TGAAGGTCGGCGATCTTGGATTCTTCTACCAGGCCAACGAAGGCAAGGACGTCGTCGGTATCGTCCGCGTCATTGCCCCGGCGCACCCGGAAGCGAAAGACGAGACCGGCAAGTGGGAATGCGTCGACGTCGCAGCCGTCACGCCGGTCCCGAAGCCCGTGAGCCTTGACGCAGTCAAGGCGAACCCGAAACTCTCGAGCATGGTGCTGGTGAATAATTCCCGCCTCTCCGTTCAGCCGGTCAGTGCGGAGGAATGGAAGGAAGTCTGCCGGATGGGCGGCGTCGACCTTAAAAAGCTCAAAGGTTCATGACCGACGGTAAGCTCGATCCGTCAGATTTTCGCGACGCAGAGCGTTTCATCCTCGAAAATACGAAAGCGATCGCCCCACCCTTAGTGCCGGAAATTACATTACGGCTGGCCGAAGAATCGTTGCCGATCTGGCAGAAAACCGAAGACGAACTGGGCGAGATGAATGTCCCGCCGCCTTACTGGGCCTTTGCCTGGGCCGGTGGGCAGGCGATGAGCCGCTATCTGCTGGATCACCGTGAAGTCTGCTCCGACCGGACCGTTGTCGACCTCGGCGCGGGCTCCGGCATCTCGGCCATTGCCGCCGCGAAGGCGGGAGCCGCCCGGGTGCTCGCCGCAGATATAGACCGTTTGGCGCTCGCCGCCTGCGCCCTGAACGCTGGCATCAACGGCGTAACAATCGAAACGACGGACGCCGACTTGCTCGCGTCTGCCGCCCCGATGGAGGCCCTCGTCATCGTCGGCGACCTCTTTTACGAGCGCGAACTCGCCGAGCGCGTCCTCCGCTATATAGACGACGCCAAGGATCGGGGATGTGCCGTTTATATTGGGGACCCTCGCCGAAGTTACTTTCCGGAAGGAAGGTTTACGCCGTTCGCCGAATACCAAGTGCCCGTCACCCGCGAGCTTGAGGATTTCGAAATCAAGCGGACGACCGTGTGGCGAGCCTGACGAAACATTGCCGCGGTGCGGGAATTGACCTCCGTCATTTCGGTCGGATTGGGCCGCACTCCACCATCGGGCATGTTGTGAAGCGCCGCACGCCGCAGCATAATAGGGAAAAGGTCGCAACTTAGACGGCCAACCGGAGGTACGCTCGATGTCGGATAAAGTTTACGCCGTGCCCCCACAATGGGCGGAGCAGGCTTATGTTAACGCTGACTCCTATGATGCCATGTACCGCCGATCGACCAGCGATCCCGAAGGGTTCTGGTCGGAGGCCGGCAAGCGCCTTCATTGGATCAATCCTTACACCCGGGCAAAGAACACGAGTTTCGCGCCCGGCAACGTCGATATCCGCTGGTTCGAAGACGGTACGCTGAACGTCTCCGCCAACTGCATCGACCGTCATGTCGAATCGCGTGGCGACAAAGTCGCGATCATCTGGGAAGGCGACAACCCGAACGAGAGCGAGCAGATCACCTACCGCCAGCTTCACGAGCGCGTCCAGCGCTTCGCCAACGTGTTGAAGAAGCACGGCGTCAAGAAAGGTGATCGCGTAACGATCTATCTGCCGATGATTCCCGAAGCCGCTTATGCGATGCTCGCGTGCGCGCGGATCGGCGCCATCCATTCGATCGTATTCGGCGGCTTTTCGCCCGACAGCCTTCAGAACCGCATCGAGGACGCCGAATCGAAGGTCATCATCACGGCCGACGAAGGCCTCCGCGGCGGCAAACCCGTAGCCCTCAAGAAAAATGCCGACGCGGCACTCGCCAAATGCAAGGGCGACGAGAAAATGCTCGTCGTTCGCCGCACGGGAAATCCCGTCCCCTGGACTCCCGGCCGAGATTTCTGGCTGCACGAAGAGCTAATCACGGTTCCGGCCGAATGCGAGCCAGAGGAAATGCACGCCGAAGATCCGCTTTTCGTCCTCTATACGTCAGGCTCCACTGGAAAGCCCAAAGGTGTCGTCCATTCGACGGGCGGCTATCTCGTCTACGCGTCGATGACCCATCAATACATCTTCGATTGCCGTGATGATGATATCTATTGGTGCACCGCCGACGTCGGCTGGGTCACGGGACACAGCTACATCGTCTACGGACCGCTCGCCAACGGCGCGACGACGCTGATGTTCGAAGGCATCCCGACATATCCGTCCGCGTCGCGCTTCTGGGATGTCGTCGACAAATGGAAAGTGTCGATCTTCTACACCGCGCCGACGGCGATCCGCTCGCTGATGGGCGCCGGCGACAGCCACATCAAGAAATCGAGCCGTGCCTCATTGCGGTTGCTGGGTTCCGTCGGCGAGCCGATCAACCCCGAAGCCTGGGAATGGTATCAGAACGTCGTCGGCGATGGACGATGCCCGATCGTCGACACGTGGTGGCAGACGGAAACCGGCGGCGTCCTGATTTCACCGCTCGCGGGTGCGATTCCCTTGAAGCCCGGTTCGGCGACCAAGCCGTTTTTCGGCGTGCGGCCCGCGCTTGTCGATGACAAGGGCAAGATTCTCGAAGGCGATACGCAAGGCAACCTCGTCATTCTCGACAGCTGGCCCGGACAATCCCGCACCGTCTACAAGGACCACGAGCGTTTCGTTCAAACCTACTTCTCGGCCTATCCAGGAATGTACTTCACCGGCGACGGCTGCCGCCGCGACGCTGACGGCTATTACTGGATCACCGGCCGCGTGGACGACGTGATCAACGTGTCAGGCCATCGCATGGGCACGGCGGAAGTGGAAAGCGCGCTGGTGCTGCACCACGACGTGGCAGAAGCCGCGGTGGTGGGCTATCCCCACGACATCAAGGGCCAGGGCATCTATGCCTATGTGACGCTGAATGCGGGCGTTGCGCCCACGGACGCGCTGAATGCCGAGCTGAAGCAGTTCGTGGGCAGGGAGATCGGCCCCATCGCCAGGCCGGATGTGATCCAGTTCGCGCCAAGCCTGCCCAAGACGCGCAGCGGCAAGATCATGCGCCGCATCCTGCGCAAGATCGCCGAGGACGATTTCGGCAGCCTCGGCGACACCACGACGCTCGCCGATCCCGCCGTCGTCGAGGACCTGATCAAGAACCGCCAGAACCGTGCGAAAGCCTGACCAACCTGCATGAACGCAGTGCTTTCGCACATCTTCGTCGGCGACAACCTCGTCCATCTTGCGGCCGCGCTCTATCTCGCGGGCTTCCTCTTCCGTGACCAG
>CAYYDL010000072.1:0-6471 GCA_964470545.1 uncultured Hyphomicrobium sp.
ATCGTTGACGCACATTGCCACGAGGTCGATACCGATCGTCGTATGCCGGCCCGTGTCGATGGCGATCTTGAGCTTAGTGCCGACACCATCGTTCGCCGCGACCAGGATGGGATCACGAAATCCCGTCCGCTTGAGGTCAAAGAGTCCGCCGAAGCCGCCAAGATCGACGTCTGCGCCAGGGCGGCTCGTCGCCTTCGCGAGCGGCTTGATGGCCGCAACGAGTGCGTTCCCCGCGTCGATGTCGACGCCCGCATCGGCATAGGTGATGGATTTTTGCGATTTCTCGTCAGCCGCGGACATCGATCCTCGTCGTCGGTCGGAATGTTGGGTTCGAGCGGGCCACGTCCTTGGGACCTCGCAAAGGGGAAAGCTTCCGTTAAACTCACTTTTGCCCCATTGCCAACCCGTGATGGGGGTCGTAGCAGCGACTGGCCCTCAGAGCAACGAAGCGCGCACCGGCAGGTTCCGCTGAGGTTTCCGATGCTGGTTTGAGGGGACCTGAATCGCAAAACGGGGGATTAACGGTGCTTGCTAGTCGCTGCTTCGCCATTGTCTGCCTGTTGTGGTTGGCGGTCGCATGTCTTCTTGTCGCGCCTGCCGCCGCTGAAGATCCTGACGCGCCCTATACCGTCGGCAATTATCCCGTCGAGGCGACAGCGGCCAATGCCGTTGCCGCCAAGGAGCAGGCCCTTGCCGATGGACAGCAGGCGGCTCTGCGCTCATTGCTGAAGCGTCTCGTCCCGGTCACGGACTATAAGCAGCTCACGCGCGTCCAAGGCGTCAAAGCGGCAGATCTCATCTCCGGCATCTCGGTTCGTTCGGAACGCAACTCGTCGACCGCCTATTACGCGAGCCTCGATTTTTCTTTCCAGCCCGATGCGATCCGCTCTCTGTTGTCGGGTCAGAACATCCCGTTCGTCGAGAAGCAAGCGCCGCCGGTGACGGTCGTGACCGTACTGCTGCAAGGCAATCCGCTGGCCGCGAGCAATGACAGAGGCCTTTGGCGGCGGGCCTGGTCGAGCCTCGACCTGACGCACACGATCACGCCCGTCGAGATCAAGGATCTGAAGCCGTCGGTCCAAACCGATACGGTCGACGCGCTCATGTCCGGACAGGACAGCGCCTTGCAGAAAATCAAGTCGGACTATGGCTCCGGCCTGATCGTTTTCGCCATTGCCGAACCCGATCTTGCGGCCAAGAAGCTCAACGTGATCCTCGCCGGCAACGACGCAGTCGGCGGTCTGCTTTTGAAGCGGGCCTACCGCATCTCCGACGGCGATCTCGACTACGCCTCTCAACTCGCGGCCGTTGTCTCGTTAGGCATCTTGGAGGGCCGCTGGAAGGCCGTGAAATCGGGAATTGCGCAAGCGGCGGCCCCCGCGTCTGATTTTCCCGTGTGGGAAGCCTCGACGACCGGCGTTGGCGAAGACGTGACGCTCATCGTCGAATTCGGCAGCGCCGATCAATGGGACCAGATGCGTGCACAACTCCTCGATACGCCGGGCGTCGACGCCCTCAACATCGGCACCGTGACAGAAGGCAGCGCGGATATTTCGCTAAAATATCCTGGCGGCGGCAGAAGCCTCGCAACTGCGCTGAGCGCACGCGGACTGAATCTGAGCAACTCGGGCTCTGGCTGGGTTCTTCGCTCAAGCTATTGAAAAATATAGATATATTCGATCATGTCGCGCGGCGATTATCTCGTTCCGCCAATGTCCACCGCGCAATGTCCGTGTGCCGACTCTTCCGCACCGCAAAGGAGGTTATTCTCGACGCGGCAAACTCTGAAAGGCTAGGTTCGCGCCGCCTGGCGATCCGTGATATCCGCCCGGGCGATAGGGTTAGACGGGGACGCAGTCGGCGTGAGCATTCCAAATCTAATTACGCTCGGTCGAGTGATCCTCGTGCCCGTGGTTTTCTGGCTGCTGCTGACCGGTGAGATTCAAGCTGCGTTTCTGGCGTTTGTGATCGCTGGCATTTCCGATGCGGTCGACGGGTTCCTCGCGAAGCGATTCAATTGGGAGACGGAGCTTGGAGCTTACCTTGATCCGCTGGCGGACAAGCTCCTGATCGTCTGCATTTTCGTTGCACTCGGCGTAACGGGACGCCTCCCATCTTGGCTGGTCATCCTGGTCGTGTCTCGGGACGCCCTCATCGTCATGGCGGTGATGCTCTCCTGGCTGCTCGATCACCCGACTCCGATGAAGCCGCTCGCCATAAGCAAAATGAACACCGTTGCGCAGATCGTCCTTGCGGCAACCGTGCTGGCCGATGAGGCCTTTACGCTGAAACTTAAGGGCCCCGTGCAACTGCTGACGTTCCTCGCAGCCGGCACGACGATCGCCTCCCTCGTTGCTTATCTGCGCGTGTGGCTTCGCCATATGACGATAGAGGAAACTCCACGCTCGAAATGATGCGCATTTGAGGCCATGCTACGTCCCGGCCTGGCATAACGGATAGGATCATGCATTTTGAACGGCACGCGCTCTTTTGGGCGGCAACGGCGCTGCTGTTTGCCTACATCGTCCAGCTCATCGCGCCGGCACTTCTGCCGTTCGCAATCGGGCTGACGCTGGCGTATTTCGTGAGCCCCGTCGTCGATGCAATGGGCCGAGCGGGCATCCCCCGCTGGATCGCGGCCGTTTTGCTGCTCGCGTGCTCGATTTTCATTATCACGCTGACGCTCGTCTTCGTCGTGCCGATCCTTTTCCAGCAGGCGGCAGGACTTCTCGAAGCAGCCCCCCGCGAACTGGAGCGGCTGAAAACGTTGATCGAGACGACGGCGCGCGAACATCTTGGGCCAAGATACCCCGAGGCCGAAGCGACCGTCCAAAACGCGCTCGACGGCTTCACCGGAGCGATACCCGGCATTCTCGGCAGCATCGCTCAGAGTGTATGGAGTCAAGGCTCCGCTGCATTCAACTTCTTCTCGGTCGTCCTCGTGACGCCGGTCGTGTTCTTCTATGTGCTTCTCGATTGGCCGAAGATCATAGCCAAGCTCGATTCCCTCCTCCCGCGCGACGAGGCCGATGAGATCCGAGCACTTGCAGGGGAAGTGAACGCAAGCATCTCGGCATTCATCCGAGGACAAGGCCTCGTGTGCATCATTCTCGCGATCTACTATGGAGCGACCTTGAGCTTGTCGGGATTGGATTACGGCCTGCTTGTCGGCGTCGCGACCGGCCTCGCGGCGTTCATTCCGGTATTCGGATGGTGGCTCGGCGCCATCGTGGCGACGCTTCTTGCCATCGTCCAATATTGGCCCGACCTGACGCACATCGCGATCATCGTCGGTATCCTGCTCGGCGGCCAGGTTCTCGAATCCGCGATCCTCAGTCCTTACGTCATCGGCTCTGAGGTCGGTCTGCACCCGGTGTGGGTGATTTTCGCGTTGCTGACTTTCAGCTATCTGTTCGGATTTCTTGGTCTTCTTGTCGCCGTGCCGGTTTCCGCCGCAATCGGCGTGCTCGTACGTTTCGCGCTTCGTAAATATCTTGAATCTTCTGTTTACAAGGGCGAGGTCGAAGCGGTGCCGAAGGATCCATCCTGAACTGTCCCATGACCACGACACCAGAGCAGCTTGTTTTCGAACTGCCGCATAGAGCGGCAATGGGACTTGAAGATTTTCTCGTCTCAGAGTCGAACGCCGCCGCCGTGAGCCTCGTCGATCGCTGGCCCGATTGGCCGATCGGCGCCGCGGTCATTGCCGGCGCCAAAGGCAGCGGGAAATCGCATATCGCAAACGTCTGGATCGCCCGGTCCGGCGCCAAGGCATTCGAGGCGTCCGAAATCTCGCGAGAGACCGTTCCGGCGGTCGCGGCGGCTGGTTCTGTTCTGATCGAAGACGTCCAGAACGTCGCCGACGAGGCGGCGCTGTTCCATCTCCTCAATCTCGTCCGCGAGCAGCGGCTACAGATCCTCCTGACGACGGATACCGTCCCCGGGGACCTTCAGATCACCCTTCCCGATCTTCGCTCAAGACTCAAAGCATTGCCGCTTGCCGTCATCGATCCGCCGGACGATGCGCTTCTGCGCGCCGTTCTCGTCAAGCTCTTCGCCGACCGCCAGTTGAGCGTCGAGCCGCATCTTGTCGACTACGTCCTGGTGCGGATGGAACGGTCTATGTTGGCCGCGGAGCGGTTCGGGGCCGGAGCGGATCGGCGCGCCCTCGTCCTGCAGCGACGGGTGACGCGCGCTATTGCTGCTGCGACACTCGACGCGCTGGGCTATTGAATTCAGGCATGAATCGACTGTAACGCGCCCATTCGTTATTTGGGTGTAAACCTACTATATGGATTTCCTGACCGGGTTTCGGAGCATTCTCGCACCATGGCAACCGTGAAAAGCAGAAGTGGCAAGGCAGACGTCCAATCCGTGCCTGAAGGGCCGGACCGCTTCTACAATCGCGAGCTGTCCTGGCTTCAGTTCAATCGGCGGGTTCTTGAAGAAGCTGCGAACACTCAGCATCCGTTGCTCGAACGTCTTCGCTTCCTTTCGATCGCCGCCGCCAACCTTGACGAATTCTACATGGTGCGAGCCGCGGGTGTTTACGGTCAGATCCGCGCCGGCGTCGCGACGCTCTCGCAAGACGGCATGACGCCAATGCAACAGCTTGCGGCAATCAATAAATTCGCGACCGTCCTTGTCGCCGATGAGCAGGCGACGTGGAGAACGATCAAGAGGGAGATGGCGGACGCCGGGCTCCACGTGCTCCAGCCTGAGGACCTGACCTCCCAAGAGTGCGCGTGGCTAGAGAAGCTCTTCCTGACGCACATCTTTCCGATCCTGACGCCGATCGCCGCCGATCCCGCGCATCCCTTTCCGTTCATTCCCAATAAGGCCATGACGCTTGCCGTCGAAATGGTTCGGCCCATCGACAACAAGGCCATGAACGGGCTCATTCCGATTCCGGGCCAGATCGACCGCTTCATTCGCCTGGAAACAAAACCCGATAAGCCGAAGGACGTCCGCTTCATCCAGCTCGAGAACGTCATCGGCATGTTTCTCACCGAGCTGTTCTCCGGGTTCGAGATCAAGGGCCAGGGCACTTTTCGCGTCCTGCGCGACAGCGACATCGAGTTCCAGGAAGAAGCCGGAGATCTCGTGCGCTCTTACGAGAGCCAGTTGAAGCGCCGTCGCCGCGGCAATGTCATCCGGCTTGAGATCGACTCACGCATGCCTGTGAAACTTCGCAAGTTCGTCATCGATGAGCTGGAAGTGCGCGACGAAAGCATCTTCGTCAAGGAAGGGATCTTGGCGGTCGCGGATACCTCGCAGCTCATTGTATCCGATCGCCCGGAACTCGTCTTCAAGCCGTTTACGATTCGCTTTCCCGAACGCATCCGTGAATTTTCGGGTGATTGTTTCGCCGCGGTCCGCAACAAGGACATCGTGGTCCATCATCCCTACGAGAGCTTCGACGTCGTCGTCCAGTATTTGCGTCAGGCGGTCGCCGATCCGAACGTCATGGCGATCAAATGGACGCTCTACCGCACCTCGCGCGACAGTCCGATCATTCAGGCGCTGAAAGAGGCGGTCGAAGCGGGAAAATCGGTTACGGCCGTCGTTGAGTTGAAGGCTCGCTTTGACGAAGCCGCGAACATTCGGTGGGCGCGCGATCTAGAAAGTGCGGGCGTGCACGTTGTCTATGGCTTCACCGAATTGAAGACGCACGCCAAGCTCGGCCTCATCGTTCGCCGTGAAGGTGCAGACCTCACGACCTACTGTCACATCGGCACCGGTAATTACCATCCACAGACGGCGCGCGTTTACACCGACCTGTCGCTTTTCACGACCGACCCCGTGATGGCGCGCGACATCACCCGCATCCTGAATTTCGTGACCGGCTACGGAGAACCCGTCGAGCTCGAATGCATGGCGGCAAGCCCGCACGGTATCCGCAACCGCATCATGACGCACATCGCGGAAGAGATCCGTAATGCCAAGGCCGGCAGGCCATCCGGCATCTGGTGGAAAATGAACGCGCTGGTCGACTCGCAGATCATCGCTTCGCTCTATGACGCGAGCAACGCCGGTGTGCCGATCGATCTCGTCGTCCGCGGCATCTGCTGCCTGCGGCCGGGCATTCCCGGGCTTTAAAGCAACATACGTGTGAAGAGCATCGTTGGGCGCTTCCTGGAACACTCGCGCATTTACTGTTTTGCGAACGGAGAGGCCTTGCCTTCCCCCAAAGCGGCCGTCTACATCAGCTCCGCCGATATGATGCCGCGGAATCTTGATCGGCGCGTCGAAGCGATGGCTCCGGTGAAAAATCCGACGGTCCACGAACAAGTGCTCAATCAGATCATGGTTGCGAACTTGAAAGACAATCAACAGAGCTGGCGGATCAACTCCGACGGCAGCGCGACCCGGATGCAACCGGGCCCGGGGGAGGAAGCCTTCAATGCCCACAAATATTTCATGACCAATCCTTCGCTTTCGGGTCGCGGACAGTCTCTGAAAGAGAGCTTC
>CAYYDL010000073.1:0-14163 GCA_964470545.1 uncultured Hyphomicrobium sp.
AGAAATTCTGCGGGCGACCGCCTTGTGATAAGTGGGGCTCTGATGTCCAGTGCAACGGCAACTCGATTTTCGTACCAGGCGCGCGATCAGCGCGGCCAGCTGGTTTCCGGCACGCTCGCCGCCGCCAGCATGATGGATGCGACCAAGGCGCTCCGCGCCGAGGGCAAGTTCATCGTCGACATCAAGCCTGCGTCCGCCAAAAAGGCGGCGCCGGAAACCGCCGTGCCCACGTCGCCGATAGGGCGGGTGAAGCGCGAAGATGTCATTCACTTTTTGTGAAAGACGAAGGCCGCCCTTATCGAGGACGAGATCGCGCGCGCCGTCGATGTCCCCCTTCTGGCGCAGACGAATGGCTTCCTCTGCGGTCGCAAGTCTCTGCACGATGAGAGGACGCGCGTCGGCCAGTGCCAGGAGCTCTTTCGGGTTGTCGGTGATGATCTGCGTCAGCGCCTCGAATTCGTTGAGGGCGCGCTCTTTGTAACGGTTAAGCGTTTCGAGGTAGCTGGGATCTCCCGTCAGCACAAAGCTGCGTTGCCCGATTTCGGCAGCCTGCAAATCAGAATGAATCTGCGATAACTTCGTTCTGACCTCAAGCGTATGGCGCACCCACGCTGTTTCCGTCACGAGCCAAAACCCCAGCCACACGGTGAGGCCGATAAGCAAGAGCAGGACGACTGCTGACGCCTCTGGAACGCGCTTTTTTAACGGGTGACTGAGTGCAGGCATGGCCACCCCCTTTGCTGTTTATTCCGCGAGTTGGCAAGCTGCATTGCAGCGCGCCGCATAGGTTCGTTGGAGACAGGAGGTCAAACGCTGCGCGGCGCCTGTCGCGACCACAGTCTGCGGAGTTGCCGTAGCGTCGGCGCTGCAAGCCCTCCAGAGACCTTGACATTCAGGCGTGAGATTCGGGTCACTGCACCGAAGGCGCTGCCCTGAATTCCCGCATGCCCCCAAAAACAGGCACGAAATGACCAACAGGCGCTTCGATGCGGATTCCATAACAGACCCCATGGCGATCATTTCGTAGGTCGACTGAGCCCACAAATGCAACAAGCTTTTGATTTTGCAACCGGCGCCTTACGGTCTCGCCTCATCCGGTCGCGGACAAGCGCGACGGCTTGCAGCAGGTAAACGGATAAGCCTGCAACAAAGGCGCTGTGGCAATCAAAGGCCCGGCGCGGTAGAAGCTGCCCCATGCAATCGAAGTCTTCCAAAGCCGCCGGAACGTCCAGTGCCGCGCCATCTCAAGCAACCTCTGAAAAGTCGGCCAAGCCGAAGCTTCCGGCCCTCGCAGAAGGGTTCGTGCTGCTCGACAACAGCACCAGTCTTGATGCGCTCTCGGAACTTTTCGAGACGCCGGTCGAGATCATAAGGGCTGACCGGCCGGAGGAGGTCGATGCGGCACTTGCAGCGATCCAGGCGGGTATCGGACGCGGGCTGCACGCGGCTGGTTTTTTCTCCTACGAGCTTGGCTACCTTATGGAGCCGAAGCTCGCGCACCTTTTGCCGCCGCAGCGAAAGATGCCGCTCTTGTGGTTCGGTCTCTACGCTTCTCCACGTCTTTTGACGGGCGCCGAGGTCCAGGGGTGGCTGACGGAAGAGGCGATCGGAAATCCAACACTCGGCGAGCTAGCCCATAGCTGGGATAGCGTGTCCTACCTGAAGCGCTTCGACGAAGTGCAGAAGAACATCAGAAGCGGCGACATCTATCAGCTTAACCTGACGTTCAAGGCGAAGTTCAATCTTGAGGGTTCCCCGCTCGCTCTTTACCGCGATCTTCGCCTGAAACAGCGCGTCGCCTATGGCGGTCTCGTCGATACCGGGGACGTTACCATTCTATCGGCATCTCCCGAACTTTTCATCAAACAGCACGATCGCATCATCGAGACGCGGCCAATGAAAGGGACCGCGCCGCGTGCCGGGACGCCCGAAGGCGAAGCCGAAGTTCGCGAAGCGCTTTCGCATGACGTCAAGAATCGCGCCGAGAACCTGATGATCGTCGATCTGATGCGCAACGATCTTGGCCGCATTGCCGACCTCGGATCGGTCAACGTGACTGACCTTTTTACGGTCGAGACATTCAAGACGCTCCACCAGATGACGTCGGGCATCGAGGCGCAGTTGAAGGACGGCGTCGGGATCGTCGACATCCTAAAGGCAATCTTTCCGCCGGGATCGATCACGGGCGCCCCGAAGATTCGGGCGATGGAGTTGATCCGCGAATTGGAGACGGAACCGCGCGGCGTTTATTGCGGCGCCATCGGCCGACTTTCGCCCGATGGCTCGGCGCAATTCAATGTCGCGATCCGCACTGCAGTCATCGATCGCAATGGAGTGGGTGAGATGGGCATCGGCTCCGGCGTCGTCGCCGATTCCGATGGACCGAAAGAATACGCGGAATGCCTGCTCAAGATGAAATTCCTGACGGATCCCGTACGCCGCTTCGAGTTGATCGAGACAATGCTGTATGCACCGGGAGACGGAATCTGGCTGAAAGGTTATCATCTCGCACGCTTGGCCGCGTCAGCGGCCTACTTCGGATTTGCATATGATGCCGTGAAGGTTCGCGGCGCGATCGATGCCGCCATCGCGACGGATCCGGACAAGCGCTTGAGAGTGAGACTGCTTCTCGACGAAGACGGTGGCGTATCCGCGACCGCCACGCCGCAAGCCGAAACGCCCGCCAATGCTGTTATGCGTTACGTGATCTCGGATACGCGCATCAACAGCTCGGATCTTTTTCTTTATCACAAGACGACCCGGCGCGAACTCTACGATCGGGAATGGAAACATTACGCCGAGACGCTCGGCGCCGACGAGGTGATCTATCTCAACGAAAAAGGTGAACTCGCCGAAGGAAGCCGGACGTCGATCTTCATCGAACGTGATGGCCGCCTGCTGACACCGCGCCTTGCGGCGGGCCTGCTTCCCGGCACGTTGCGGGCCGCCCTGATCGACGAGGGTCGCGCTGTCGAAGCCCAGCTGACACTCGAAGACGTGAATTCCGCGAAGTCGATTTATCTCGGGAACTCGGTTCGCGGTCTGGTCCGCGCCGAGCCCCTGGTACCGCGCTTAGCGATCGATGACAGGCACCAGGGCGACTGAGCTTCCGTCAGCGGGGATCCGGGTGACGGGACCGAGTTCTTTGACCGACGTCTCCGTGCCCCGTCTCGTCGCAATAGCCATCGCGACAAGGGCTGCCAGCGTCAACACGACCGCAGTCACGATGGCTTTCGATGAAAGCCGCGCGCGGCGGGCAAAGACGTGTGAAAGTTCTTTCGGCATGCCGGAATCGATACTCAGCGGCATGAAGGTGGACTAGTCTCTCGGATGCCGCGCGACACCAGCGCACATCGAAAGCGGACCTCTGCAGAGAGGTAAATTTATTGCAAATCGGATCGCGCAGAGACGTCTGATCTGGCGCACTACATGCCTCGAACCATGCATCCGAGCATCAGGATCAGATAGGATCCGAGCATGGCCCAGGATTCGTTTCCTGTGAGTCCGGGAATGTCCGCGCCGAAAAACTTCGACATGAGAACGATCACCGTCAGGATCACTGAGAGCATAAACGTAATGATACCCGGTGCCTTCAGTCCCATGTCGTGAGCCCCCTCCTCGCCTCTCAATCGAACGCGCATGTCCGCCCCCCTTGTTCGGGTTCACCATCGCGAATCCTTATAGCAGGCGGGAGCCCCCCTTGAGATGATGCGCCAGCGATTGATGTGGAAAGTTTGTGGAGGCGCGAGCTAAGTAGGCCCGGCCTGTGGCTTGGAAGACCGCCGTGGCCGAAACAGACGTGCAAGCCAAAACAATAGGATAAGGGCTAGGAAGCCGACCAGAGACACCGCCTGCGGATGTTTGTCCCAAAGCAGCAGCGGAGCCACTCGCCCCTCCCAAACAAGGGCCGCATCGTCGGCGAACGCTTTGGTCGATAAACCAGCGGGAGGCGCCAGCATCATATCGACCGCCGCCGATTGATCCGGGCTGGCAATGATCCGCTCGCGGACGCGGCGCGATTCCAGAATTTGCATTTTGGCCGGCTCGGCAGCCACCGCTCGCAGGACTTTTTCCCGGGGTGCTGGCCGCAAGCCTGCAAGATACCCCGCGAGCGCCTTGAGTTCGTCCTCGGAAAGCGATCGGAGCAGGTTGTCGAGATCGCCGGCGCCGAGCGTGAAGAGTGTATCCCGAGCGTCAGGAGGAATGCTGGCGATCTTGAGAATGGCCGAACGATCGTTGAGTGCCAGGATACGATCGAGCGACGTGCGCGTGAGGTCCTTGGGATTAATGCGCCTGTGCAACTCGTAGTCGACCACCTTCGGAAGCTGGTCGCCAGCGAGCACTGTCCAGTCGAGCCCCGCCTGGATTGATTTTAGATCTCTCGCAATCTCCATCCCTTGTTGGGGCATCAGATGGACAGCCGAATTGAGGGAGCCGTCCTGCAGCCGCTTGAGGATCGATGTTTCGCCCTCCGACGTCATCAGGATCGAGACGACCTCGTCCAGCCGGGGCAGGGCTTCCGGCTTCACGCCATCGAGGAAGGCCCGGAACGCGCCATTCTGGTCGGCGAGACGCAGCACAAGATCGTGTGCCCGTCGGAATGACTGCCAGACCTCGATGACTTGGTCGGCGGCGGCCTGCGCGATCTCGTTGACGTGATCGTTCATTTGCTCCTTGAGCGTGCTCGCAAGCTCGTCCTGGACCTTGTCCTTCGTCGCAGGTGCCTTCATCTCCTGCGCGATGATCGGGAGCACGCCATTTCGGAAATCCCAGAGGTCCTTGGCGATCAGCACCAGTCCGACCCCGCCGGCGACCACCGACACGAGGCGTGCCAGAACGCTGCCGACCATGCGCTGGCCGACACGCTCGGCGAGGTTTGCAAGTTGTCTGCGCACGATCAGAATTGTCGCGCCGGCGAGGCCGCCACTTGACTGGCTCAGGACGGAACCCGCCGAAACACCGCCCGATCCCTTGCTCGGATCGACGATCACGCCTTTGCCCGCCTCCCCGGCAAGGGCGTTGGCAACGGCCCCACCATAGCGCGGCCCGACATAAGCTTTCAGGCAATCGAGAAGCGGCCCCGTGGCGTCCGAACTCGCGAACTCGATGGTCTTACCAACGTCCTTAGCGACGCCCGAAGCCAGATCTTCGATCGCAGTCTTGACTGCGTCGGAGCGGTAGACGCGCTCGGCGACCGTCGTCGCGAGTTGCTGCGCTTTCTCGCTGTAGGCGAGGGATTGCAGCCGATCCGACCAGCTCGTTTCGTTCGTTACCTCGCCGATCGCGATGTCGACGCGGTTGTCGATGATCTGATCGAGGTTTCTCTGCCGCCATTGGTCTGCGACCAAGGCTTTGTAATCGATCGATTTTGTCCCGTTCGTGATCGCATCCGTCACGATCGTGACAACCGCGCTCCGAAGGGCGGTATCGTCTTTGGCCTGGCAGGCTTCATAGTCTGCGCGGCTGATCGGTTCAGCCAACGCGGCGAGCGGCGAAAGCTGACCCAGTGCCACGGCCGCAGCGGTCAGCAGCGAAATGTGCAGACGGAATGGATGACTCACCTTCAGCTCAGTCCCAGCCAACCTCTACCGGGTGCGCTTGGAACGCGGCCGGTAATGCTTGCTTAAATATAAAGGACCTATTGCGGGCGAACAGTGACTTGCACCGGAATTCATCACTCCGATGTCGACTGCCTTAGAGGATTGAAAAGATGCATCGGATGATTCCCTCGGCGTTCGGGACGCGCGTTTTGAGACTGGAAAGTGCTTTCTCCGATTCCTACGTTTCTACTGCAATGCAGCAACAGCATAGGGGGAAGACCGCCGCGGCATGACGTCCAACTTAACCAAACGGCAGTGACCGGATGTCAAAAGCTATGGCGTTTTCAGCGACTTCGTAATAGCTTCACAATTCGCGTCTCAACTGCGGGAATCTGCAAAAAACCTCAAATCTACGGCAACGCGACAAAGTTGCGTTGGCATCCGAAGCGACCACGTCGTACAGAGCCAGCGACAGGGAAATAACGAGTTCAACGTAGGTAATGAAAAACCAAGAAAAATTTCAGGCCCCTCGTGGAAGCCTGTACATCCCGGGCGGCCGCTCGGGTGTGCTGCTCATCCATTCCTTGGGCGGATCGCCGTTGGAGATGAAGTCGGTGGCGCACGCGCTGTCGCGTAAGGGCATGACGGTCTATTGTCCCGTGGTTCCCGGCCTCACCTTCGGCACTGACGTCTCGGGCCTTTCGACCTGGCAGGACTGGTATAAGGCCGTTTCGGCGGCCTTCGATCACATGCGGACTGTATGTGACAACATCATCATCGGTGGTGCTTCCGCCGGGTCCATTCTAGCTTTGCGATTGGCCGCCTACCGGCAAGATCAAGCCTGCGCTCTGATGCTCTATGCACCGACGCTCGCCGTTAATGGTTGGGCGATCCCGAAAGCCATCAAGCTCTTCCACCTCGTCACGGACAAGTGGACGGCGCGCCTGTTCAAGTTCCGCACCCCCGCGCCCTACGGCATCAAGGATGAGCGCGTGCGCAATTTCGCTCTCGAGTCGATGCGCGGCACGGATAACCTTCCGGCAGATATTACCGAGCGCGGCGGCGGAACCGTCTATGAGTTCCTCTCACTCGTTCGCAATGTGCGGCCCATGCTGCCGCTCGTCAAACTCCACACCTTGATTTTCCATCCCCGCCATGACGACCAGAGCGACATCAAGAACACGATGGCGCTCCAGCGGCGGCTCGGCGGCATGGTGGAAGTATCGGTTCTGGACGACAGCTATCACCTTGTGACGCTCGATCGCCAGCGCGGGTATGTCGTTGATCGGACGATGGAGTTCGTGGACCGGCAGATCGCGCGCCAAGCCGACAAGGTCGCCATTCAGAAAGCGACGGCTAATTCGAAGCAACTGGGGGCGGCTGAGTAGCCGCCGCTTTTGCGGCTTTCTTCTTCTTATGCGTTGACTTGGCGACGTCGGCGGCTCCGAGCTTGGAGGCGCCCGACGCCGTCTTGTTTTTCGCTGCCTGTTTCACCTGCTTTTTGCGAACGGCTGGCACCGGTGCCGGAACCGGCGGAAGTGAGGCTTGGGTTTCGCACGACGGCAGATCGGCCGGGGCGCGAGTCCAGATGAACGACTTGCCGAGGAACCGCATCCCTTTGTAGCCGGTGACCTTCAACGTGTCCGGTCCGACGAGATCGAGCGCGACGCTGTAGGATTTTCCTTCCTTGGGGTCATAGACCCACCCGTTGTCGAAGCCGCCATCGGAAAGCTGCTCGAGATTGCCCATGATCGGCAATCCGCAGATCGGGCGCTTGCGCATCGACGGTTCCGGATTGTACCGGTCCATCTTCGGCTGCCCGTCGTCAGCCATGGGCTCTTTAAGCCAGTAGATCCTTCCGCAGAGCGTCGTCGGCGTGCAGATCTCGATCTTCACCGCCCCTTTGCCGGTGTCGTCGTACCAGACGCCGACCTCCTTGGGATCAGCGGCAGCAGGAACAGATTGAATTGAGAGGCCGAGCAGGAATCCGGCGGCGGCGGACGCAAAGCCTGAACAATTTGCAACGTTGAAGCAACGCATGACAATAAACCGCAGATGAAAGCTCAACTTTCATACTCCTAGGCCCGGAAAGAGGCAAAACATTGGAACCTATTTGTTAAACCCTCGCTAAGGCTTCACTAATTTTGGCCAAGTCTTGCCGCTAATCATTATTGAGGGTCCCTACGGCAGAACGTGACGCGGTTCGATTTGCGTTTGGCTGTGGTAGCAGCGAGACAATAAGGGTATACGAGCCTGTCACGGGCGCCCCGATATTTGATGATAGGGCTTGCGCCAAGCGCCGGGTTGGTCGGCCCCTTTAGCAACGTTTGAGAGATCCCGCAGGTCCATGGTCTTTACCCTTGCGCTCCGTAATTTGCTGCACGATCGCGTCCGGCTCGCCGTGACGCTGGTCGGCATTCTTTTCTCGATTGTTCTCGTGGCTGTGCAACTCGGCCTCTACCTCGGCTCCAGCCGCATGATCACGGCCAACATTGCGCGCTCGAACGCCGATCTCATCATCACCACCTTCGGCGCAAAAAGTTTCGAGGATGGCGGCATTCTTCTCGGCGATCGCGAACGCCATCAGGCCCTGGCAACGCCGGGTGTTGAAAGCGTCGTGCCCATCGTCGTTGCGTTTGCTGAGTGGCGGAAGCCCGAAGGCGGTTCTTCGCGCGTCGTTCTGATCGGCGCGGATTCCGAAGATCAAGGTCTCGTCCCCTGGTCGTTGACGAAAGGCACTATCGAAGACATCAAGGCGCCTGATGCGATTGCCGTCGACAAAAGCTACCTCGGTGAGCTTGGCATCAACGGCATCGGAGACTCCGCCCAGGTCGCCAACGGCCGCGTGAAGATCAAGGCCCTGACGGAGGGCATCCGTTCGTTCACGCAGTCGCCATACGCTTATACGACCCTCAATCGCGCTCGCCAGCTGCTCGGTGTGGATGATGACAAATCGACTTTCCTGCTGGTGAAGCTCGCGCCCGGGGCGAACATCACGGAAGTCCAAAAGGATCTCGCCAAGCGTCTTGATTCCGCCGACGTGCTGACGAAAGACGAATTTGAATCACGCAGCCTGAAGCAGTGGCTGTTCCGCACGGGGGCCGGCCTTGCGCTGATCGGCGGCGCCATCCTCGGCAGTCTCGTCGGAACCGTGATCGTTGCTCAGACGCTGTACTCGAGCACGAAGGACCATATTCACGAATTCGCGACCTTGCGTGCTCTTGGGTCATCGAGAGGCTACATCTACAAGGTCATTCTGGCTCAGGCGGCGTTGAGCGCGGTCATGGGCTATGTGTTGGGTATGATTATAGCGTTGCTGATACTTTATCTTAGTAGGAACTCGTCGTTGCCTTTGGTGATGACCCCCGGCTTGGCATTCTGGCTATTCGCACTGACTCTCTTCATGTGCGCGATCTCGGCGCTTTCGGCCATCGTCAAGGTCACGAAGATTGATCCGGCCACGGTGTTTTCGAGATGACGACCCAGCCAGTCATGCAAGCGGAAAATATCGTCAAGGAGCTCGGCTCGGGCGCCGGCCTGGTGGTTGCCGTCAAGGGCGTGTCGCTGGATCTTGTCCCCGGTGAACTGACGCTGCTGATGGGGCCGTCAGGCTCCGGCAAGACGACGCTTCTCTCCATTCTCGGCTGCATTATGAAGCCGACGTCTGGCAGCCTTCGGATCGCCGATACGGTGGTAGACAATCTCTCGGCCGAGGAGCTTGCAAAGGTCCGTCGCGATCACATCGGCTTCATCTTCCAGTCCTACAATCTCTTTCCGACGCTCAACGCGCTCGAAAACGTTCGCATCGCGCTCGACGTCAGAGGGATAAAGGGCTTCGCTGCGACGAGCCGGTCGGAAGAGGTCTTGCGTGAAGTCGGCCTCGGTCACCGGCTGACCAACTACCCGCGAAATCTCTCGGGCGGTGAACAGCAGCGTGTCGCGGTCGCGCGCGCGATAGCAAGTTCGCCGTCAATCGTGCTCGCCGACGAACCGACCGCCGCCCTCGACAGCGAGAACGGTCACGCGGTGATGGCTCTCCTATCTCGCATTGCCAAGGAACAGAATCGCAGCGTGCTCGCCGTAACGCACGACCCGCGAACCTTGGGATACGCCGATCGGGTAGTGCGAATTGAAGACGGCAAGATCGTCGGCGAAGAACGCCGGCCGGAGGGCATTGACTCTCCCGAAATCACGGATTTGACGAAGAGGCGAAAGCTGCATGCTTAAGAAGATGGATCCCGCGATCTCGACCATTTTGGTCGCCGCGGGCGTAGTGCTCGTAGGCGGTTTTGGTGTGACGGCGTTGACTCAGGGCCAGGCTCTGTTTTCAAGCGTGGCTGGTTCGGCGCATGCCGATACGTCTGCTCCTGTTCCGCAATGGGCGGCATCCGCGACCGCGCGCGTCGAGCCGAAGGATGGTGAAGTCCGGATCGCGAGCGAAGTTGGCGGCAAGATCGTCGAGATTCTCGCCAAGACCAATGATCTGGTTAAGAAAGGCGATCTTCTGATCCGGCTCGATGACACGGATTACTATAATAAAATCTATGCCGCCGCTGCCGAGGCGAGCGTCCGCGAACGCGAACGGGCCGACGAACCGGTGACGGGTATTGCCCTCGACCGCCGTAACGCGGACGACGCGGTCTTCAAAGCGCAACAGGCGGTCTTCGATGCGCATGAAGCCTTTGATAAAGCCTATCGTGCCTGGAAAACGGCCGATGGCCCCGTAGACGCGGTCGAAACGGCACGAAAGGATTTGGCGGATAAAGAAAGCGCGTTAGCGGCTGCCAAGGAAAAGTTTGCGCAGGTCGAAAAGCAGCCCGGCATGCCTCTTGAGCAGCGTTTGGAATCGTCCCTCGCGCTCGCACGCTCGGACCTCAGATCGGCTGAACTCGCTCTTGAACGCACCCGCATTCGCGCTCCCGCAGACGGGACGGTTCTCAACGTTCTGGCCCGCGTCGGCGAAACCGCGGTGCCGTCACCTGACAGCGCTCTTGTCGTTTTTGGTGATATGTCGAGCCTCCGCCTCCGCGCCGAAGTCGAAGAGCGCGACGCCGCCAAGGTGCATGTCGGTCAACGCGTTGTCGTGAAGGCCGATGCTTTCCCCGACAAAACGTTCGAAGGCACCGTCACGTCGATTTCCCAGTCCCTCGGACCGCCGCGGATCGCGACGCGTGGCCCGCGCCGCCCGAACGATGTCGAGGTGGTTGAGGTTATGGTCGCCCTTGATGGTCATCCGCCGCTCTTCACCGGCATGCGTGTCGACGCTTTCTTCAAGCTCGATAATCAGGCGGCGAACAACACTGCGACGACGACGGCGAACTAACGTCGGTCACTGAATCCTTGAAAAAAGAGGGCGCCTGGAATTCGGGTCGCCCTCTTTTTTATCTGACGGCCGGAATTACGTCTCAGGCTGCCGCTTGCGCCGTCGCATCGATGTGGGCGGTAAGCTTCGGATCCAGTCTCAGCGCTGCCGCGAGCGATGACAGGAACGCCTGCTCCGCCGGCGAATTGTCGGCGACGGCAACTCGCGCCGCAGTATAGAGCTGAATGGCTTCCTGCGGAGTTTTGACGGACTGCGCAAGCTCTTCCACCGTCGACGGGCTGTTGAGTTCTTTTGCGAAAAAGGCTTCGGCTTCCTCGCCGAATCCTGCCTGCTTCAGACTGCCGACAATACTGTCGTGCTCGCTCGTATCGATGCGCCCGTCAGCGTGGGCAGCGGCGATCATCGCCTGGATATAATGTACGGCGGCATCGTTCGTGACGGCCGAAGGCTCAAAACCCGATCCTGCTGGCGGCGGCTCGGTGGACGCCGCACCAGTGATGAGCGGTCGGCCAGCCTGATAGTTCTGCACCGCCTTGTAAGCGAGGCCGCCGATCATTGCCAACGCGCCGAGTCGTGCGGCGCTTGCGGCAAGCGAACGGCCCGTTCGCGTCCCAAGCATGAGACCGCCTAATCCGCCTGCAGCGGCACCGGCCGCATAAGGATTGTTCTGAATGAACTCCTTCAGCGTCCCGAGGATTTGCGCCGTTTGCGGATTGGAAGCAAGGCGTCCAAGGGTGTCGCTCGCACCGGTCGCTTCGCCGATGCGTGTCGAGCCTTCTTTGACGCCCTGCGTCGCCTGACTGAAAACTTTTCCGAGAATGTCGCTGATGCTTCCGGCGTCGGTGACGGTTCCACCAGCTTGACCGATCTTGTCTTTGATCTGCGCGAGAATATCGCCCGACGTTTGACCTTCGCCCTGCGAAAGGCTCTTGCCGATCTGACCTAGAATGTCACCGAGGCTACCCCCAGCCGCAGGCGATCCTCCCGTACCCTTGCTCGCCGTATTGAGAATGTCGTTCAGAATATCGCCGAGACTCCCGCCAGATTGCGGTGAAGTTCCCGATCCGGCAGGTGCTGCACCTCTCACGATGTTTTCAAGAATGGATTTGGCGTCGAACATGGCGGGGGTCCTTCTGTTGCAGCCATCCGCTTGCAACGTAGGCATAGGAGCCGTCCCGCACAATCGGACCCGGAACAATCTTTCGCGTTCATTCCGCGGCGATGGGCAGATGATTTGGTGAATGTGCGTGCGGCGCCCGCGGGTTGCGGGGTTCATCACCCGGTTCATCCTTCGGACCGATGAAGCGCCCGAAGATGCGCTGCATCAATGCGCCGACATCGTCCATCACGGTAAAGAACGAAGGCACGAAGACGAGCGACAGCAACGTGGAAACCAGAAGTCCCCCGATCACGGCTATTGCCATGGGCGCGCGGAATTCGCCTCCGTCACCAAGCGCGAATGCGCTCGGAAGCATGCCGGCCGCCATTGCAAGCGTCGTCATGATGATCGGCCGCGCGCGTTTGCGACCGGCATCGATGATTGCCTGCTGCCTTTCGACCCCGGCCGCGATTTCCTCGATAGCAAAATCGACCAGCATGATCGCATTCTTCGTCACGATGCCCATCAGCATCAGAAGCCCGATATAAACTGGCATGCTGATGGAGTTGTTTGTGACGAGCAGACTGAGAGCGACGCCCCCGAACGAAAGCGGCAATGACAGCAAGATCGTCACGGGCTGAAATACGCTGCCGAAAAGAAGCACGAGGAGGCCGAACACGATCAGGATGCCGGTGCCCATCGCCGTGATGAACCCGTCGGCCACCTCATCCTGAATTTCGGCGTCGCCCGAGGGCTGCAGTGTCACCGTCTTCGGCAAGTTCTCGTCGTGGATGACTTTCAGGAACTTTTCGCGCGCCGTGCTCATCGCCATCCCGCGATCGAGATCGACGCCAACGACCGCGCGCCGTAAGCGATCGAACCGCTCGATGGACGCCGGCCCGCGACCGAGGGAAACGGATGCGACCGCTGTCAACGGGATCGCCTTGCCTTGCGCGTTCGTCAGCCGCAACTGCTCGATCTGCTTCAGATCGGTTCGCGTTTTCTCGTCAAGCTGCACACGGATCGGAATTTGCCGGTCACCGATCGTGAATTTGGCGAGATTGAATCCGGCGTCTCCGATTGTCGCCACGCGGATCGCTTCTGCGATCTGATCGGGCGCTACGCCGAGACGCGCAGCGACGTCCAGCCTGGGTACGATGCGGATTTCAGGACGGTCCGTCGATCCTGACGCAGCGACGTTGCGGAAGCCCCGCACGTTCCGCAGCGCGCCTTCCACTTTGCCGATGGCGGCGTTGAGATCTTCTCCGTCACGCGACAGCATGGAAAAGGAAAGCTCTCGCTCGCCGCGTTCATTGACGTACCAGGCGCGTGTATCAGGTATGTCCGCAATTTTCGCCGCGATGATCGACTTGAGCTGCTTCTGCGTGAGCTTGCGGTCTTCCTTTGGAACGAGCTTGACGTAGAGCGCAGCGCGTCGGACTTCCAGCTGCCCGGTCGGGCTCGTACCACCAAGCACGAAAACCTGCGCGACCTCGGGAATGCCCCGAAGCGATTTGACGACCTGATCCGTCTTCTCCTGCGTCTCTTCGAGTTGCGTTCCGGGCGGCAATTCAACTGCAACGACGACGCGAGACGTATCTTCATCGGGCATGAAGCCGGTCGGCAGCAGCGTCGTCGCGTAGATCGATGCCGAAAAAAGCGCAACGCCTGTCACGAGCGTGAAATAACGCCAGCGCAGCGTCATTGACAGGAAGCGCGAATAGGCGCGCATGATCGCGCCATCCTCGTGGGGCTTCTCGGGAACCGGCCGCAGAAAATAAGCCGCCATCATTGGCGTGATGAGGCGTGCGACGAGAAGCGAAACGAGAACCGCAACGGCAACCGTCATGCCGAATTGGCGGAAATATTGTCCTGCGATGCCGCCCATGAAGGAAACCGGCGCAAAGATCGCAACGATCGTCAGGGTGATGGCGATCACCGCAAGCCCGATCTCGTCGGCGGCTTCGAGTGCGGCCCGATAAGGCGATTTGCCCATGTGCATGTGACGCACGATATTCTCGATCTCGACGATCGCATCGTCGACGAGAATGCCTGTCGCCAGCGTGATCGCCAGCAGGCTGATGAGGTTGAGCGAGAAGCCGAGCGTCTTCATCACGAAGAAGGCGGGCACGATGGACAGCGGCAGCGCGATGGCGGCGATGATCGTCGCGCGGAAATCGCGCAGGAACAGGAAGACAACG
>CAYYDL010000074.1:0-2205 GCA_964470545.1 uncultured Hyphomicrobium sp.
TAAAACAGCTCCGCGAGCGTACCGGAGCCGGCATGATGGAGTGCAAGAGCGCTCTGGTCGAGGCCAAGGGTGATTTGGCGGAAGCTGAAGTTGTCCTGCGCAAGAAGGGCATTGCTTCGGCGAGCAAGAAGGCTTCGCGTACAACGAAGCAGGGTGTCATTGGCAGCTACATTCATCCGGGCGCGCAGTTGGGCGTGCTGATTGAAGTGAACTGCGAGTCGGACTTCGTGGCTCGCACCGACGACTTCCTGGAGTTGGTTCGCGATCTGGCGATGCAGGTGGCTGCGGCGGATCCGCAGTTCGTTCGCAAGGAAGAGGTCACGCAGGCGGCGCTGGATAAAGAGAAGGACATTCAGCGTGCTCGCGCGTTGGCCGAGGGCAAGCCCGAGAAGATGGTCGACAAGATCGTCGAGGGCCGCATGAACAAGTACTACGAAGAATTCTGCCTGTTGGAACAGCCGTACATCAAGGACAACGCGGTTACGATTAACGACTTGATCAAGGGCAAGATCGCGAAGTTGGGCGAGAACATTTCCGTGGCCCGGTTTACGCGTTTCAAAGTCGGCGATACGCAGACTGAAGAAGCTGCCGCGGCGGAATAGTTCAACGTGGCCGCCTACCGCCGAATTCTGCTGAAGCTGTCCGGCGAAGTGCTCGCCGGACATGCCGCATTGGGGATTGACGCCGCGAAGGTTGCGGCGATGGCAGCGGAGATCGCCGAGGTCGCCAAGTCGGGCGTTGAGATCGGGTTGGTGGTCGGCGGCGGGAATTTCTTTCGGGGTGTTGCCGCTGCCGCGGCGCACATGGATCGCGTGACCGCGGATCACATGGGCATGCTGTCAACGGTGATTAACGCACTGGCCCTGCAGGATGCGTTAGAGAAGGCCGGTGTTCCAACGCGTGTCATGACGGCGATCGAGATCCACTCGGTTGCAGAGACCTATGTGCGCCGGCGGGCGCTGCGGCACTTGGAGAAGGGCCGTGTCGTGATCTTCGCGGCGGGTACTTCGAATCCTTACTTTTCGACGGATACGGCGGCGACGCTGCGGGGCTTGGAGATCAAGGCCCAGGTGGTGGCGAAGGCGACGAGCGTCGACGGCGTGTACGATAAAGATCCGAAGAAGTACCCTGATGCTGTGCGGTTCGACCAAATTTCGTTTTCGGAAGTTTTGAGCCGCGATCTGCGGGTAATGGATGCGTCGGCGGTGGCGATGTGCCGCGATAACAAGCTGCCGATCGTCGTGTTTGACTTGAATGTTCGCGGTAACATATTGCGAGTGGCGGCGGGCGAGCCTGTCGGTACTGTCATCGGATAAAACATGAACTTCACCAGTGTGAAAGACGTCGAAGCCAACGCCAAGTCGCGAATGGAGAAGGCGCTGGGCGATTTGCAGCACGCGCTCTCCACAATTCGCACGGGGCGGGCCTCGGTCGGGGTCTTCGACAACATTCGCGTGGACTATTACGGCACACCGACTCCGCTGAATCAGTTGGCCAATCTACATGTGCCGGAGCCGCAGATGATCACGGTACAGCCATGGGATGTGTCGCAGATCAAGGCGATCGAGAATGCGATCCGGGATGCGGATCTAGGCTTGAATCCGTCGAATGACGGCAAGATCATTCGGGTGCCGATTCCTGCCTTGACGGAGGAACGGCGCAAAGAGATCGCGAAGAAGCTGCTGGGGGTCGCCGAGGATCACCGGGTGTCCATGCGCAACATCCGACGGGATGCGAACGAGCATCTGAAGAAGTTGCTGAAGGACAAGGCGATCAGCGAGGATGACGAGCGCCGGGCGCTGGAAGAAGTGCAGAAGATGACCGACGGTTACGTTTCGAAGATCGACGCGACGGCGAAGGCGAAGGAAAAAGAGATTCTGGCGATTTGAGCGGCCAGCTAGTGTAGCTGGCCGCTCAATGCGCGTCAAGCGGTTGTCGAGTTCCTCGATCTTGCCCAGCATCACGTCGAACCGGGAATCTAGTTTGTTCTCAATTCCGGAAATTCGACCATCCATGTGGTTGAGGCGACCTTCCATCGTTGACATACGAGCGTTCAAGTCGCCAAAGCGATTATTCAGGTCGCCGAAGCGCCCATTGTTCAGAAGAATACCGATCAACACGGTCAACATCGTGGGCACGTTGGCAAGCGCCAGCACGAGTATTTGATTCGAGTCCATGAACGCTTCCAGTATAGCGCCCAGCATG
>CAYYDL010000075.1:0-1745 GCA_964470545.1 uncultured Hyphomicrobium sp.
GAAGTAGGGGTTGGAGCCGTCCTTGGGCTTGAACATGTCATTCGCGCTGCCGTCCTTGTTCTTTGCAAAGACGTGGTTCCCGCCGTCGTTGCCTTAGCGGACTTCGCTATGTCCGACGGCGCCAGCCATATCCTGCAATTCGCAGTCGCCGTTGGCGCCGCAGGTCAGGCAATCGAGCGGGTGGTCCGAAATGTAGAGTTCCATCACGCCACGGCGGAGATTCGCAAGCCGCTCGTTTTGCGTCGTGACCTTAATGCCGGGCGCCACGGGGGTGGTGCAGGATGCGGGTGTGCCCCTGCGGCCTTCGATCTCGCAAAGACAGAGCCGGCAAGAACCCCAGGGGTCGAGGCTGTCGGTCGCGCAGAGCTTCGGGATCTGGATGCCGAGCTGCATCGCCGCGTTCATGATCGAGGTGCCTTCCGGCACCGTAATCTCTTGGCCGTCGATTTCGAGCGTCACCATCTTGGTGGCCTCGTGAATTTCGGGCGTGGGCGTGCCGTAGTCCGTCTCTTTGATGAGGGTCATCGGCTTGATATGCTGGTTCATCGAGCGTCCTCTTTGAGGTCTGCTGATCCTGGAATTTTACTCAGCGGCATCTGCAAGAAACCTGTCCGGCGACGGCTTGTGGAAGTCCTCCGGGAATCCTCGCAACGCGCTCATGACCGGGAATGGCGTCAAGCCGCCCATCGCGCACAGCGAGCCGTCCGTCATCGTGACGCACAAGTCTTCAAGAAGTGCCAAATTTTTCTCGCGATCGACGTCGGCGATGATCCGGTCGATCACCTCGACCCCGCGGGTCGAGCCGATCCGGCCTGGCGTGCACTTGCCGCAGCTCTCGATGGCGCAGAATTCCATCGCAAAGCGCGCCTGTTTAGCCATGTCGACCGTGTCATCGAAAACGACAAGGCCGCCGTGGCCGACCATCGCGTCGACCTTGGCGAATTCCTCGTAATCCATCGGCACGTCGAACTTCGATTCCGGGATGTAGGCGCCGAGGGGGCCGCCGACCTGAACCGCGCGAACTGGTCGGCCCGTCGCGGTGCCGCCGCCCCAGTCCTCGATCAGTTGGCGTGTCGTGACGCCGAAAGCCTTCTCGACGAGACCGCCCTGCTTAATGTTGCCGGCGAGCTGAAACGCCAGCGTGCCGCGCGAGCGGCCGACGCCGTAATCGCGATAGAACTCACCACCCTTGTCGATGATGATCGGCACCGCAGCAAAGCTCATCACGTTGTTGATGATCGTCGGCTTGCCGAAGAGGCCTTCTATGGCGGGGATCGGCGGCTTGTAGCGCACGATGCCGCGCTTACCCTCAATGCTTTCGAGCATCGACGTTTCTTCGCCGCAAATGTAGGCGCCGGCACCCATACGAACGAAAAGATCGAAGGAGTATTTCGTTCCCTGGATATTGTCGCCGAGCCAGTTGGCCTTTTTCGCGATCTCGATCGCTTCGCGCAAAACCTTGACGGCGTGAGGATATTCGGAGCGGACGTAGATGTAACCCTTCTGGGCACCGCCAGCGACGGCCGCGATCGTCATGCCTTCGATGAGGCAGAACGGATCCCCCTCCATCAGCATGCGGTCGGCGAACGTGCCGCTGTCGCCTTCATCGGCGTTGCAGGCGACGTACTTCTGTTCGCCCGGAAGATCGTGGACGGTCTTCCACTTGATGCCGGTCGGGAAGCCTGCGCCGCCGCGGCCCCTGAGGCCGGAGGTCGTCACTTCGTTGACGATATCAATCGGCTTCA
>CAYYDL010000076.1:0-3491 GCA_964470545.1 uncultured Hyphomicrobium sp.
CGACCGGACGCTCCCCCCGCCACGCGGCTGTCTGCGTGACGACCGGCCTCTGGGACCGGCTCGAGCCGAAGGAGATCGAGGGCGTCATCGCACACGAGCTCTCGCACATCAAAAATCGGGACACGCTGACGATGGCGGTTGCCGCAACGATCGGCGGCGCGGTCTCGATGTTCGCCCAATACATGCAGTTCGGCATGATTTTCGGCGGCGGCCGCGACAACGATCGTGGCGGATTGGGCATCATCGGAACGCTGGCCGCCATCATCATCGCTCCGATGGCCGCAGGCCTCGTTCAGATGGCGATCAGCCGCTCGCGCGAGTATCAGGCCGACCGTATGGGCGCGACGATCTGCGGAAATCCACTTTGGCTCGCATCCGCGCTTCGCAAGATCGACGGACTCGCGCGGCGAATCCCGAATGAAGAGGCCGAGGCAGTACCTGCCGCCGCGCATATGTTCATCATCAATCCGCTGAACGGCCATGGCGTCGACAATCTATTTTCGACCCATCCCAACGTTGAGAACCGGATCGCGGCGCTCGAAGCCCAGGCGCGCGAGATGGGCATCGCTACGAGCACCGGAAGGGGAAGCACTCCTGCCGCCGGATCAAGCGGCACATCGGGCGAAGTCTGGATCGGCGGCCAGAATTACACCAAGCCTCCGAGCCCCTGGGGCTGATGTGCAAGACAACGCAAACCCGAGAAAACCCGGCCGACGGGCCGCGTCAGGCGCGCGTGCGACGACACGCAGATCTACCAATAGCGACGGTCTTAAAACGCGCGATGTCGCCGTCTCTGCAGCCTATTCTGTACTGGTCGAGCACCGCCCTTTCGATGAAGCCTTCACGCGCGCAGCGGCGGCGCGCGATCTCGCCGCTCGCGACCGTGCCTTCGCCCGGCTGATTGCAACGACGGTGCTTCGGCATCGCGGATCTCTGCAAGCCGTCCTTAACACCTATATCGCGAAACCCCTGCCCGAACGCATGGGGCGCTTGGAGGAGATCCTGCTCGCCGCAACGGCACAGCTTTTGTTGCTGCAGACGCCGCCACATGCCGCGATTTCTCTCGCCGTCGATCAATGCCGCGCCGACAGCTCCGGCAAACGCTTTGCAAGTCTGGCAAACGCCGTCCTTCGCCGCGTCAGCGAAAGCGGGCAAGGTCGGCTGCAGTCCCTCGACGACGTCGTGTTGACATTTCCCGACTGGCTCCTTTCGCGCTGGAACGACAGCTACGGCGCCGTGGCTGCCCGCCAGATCGCGCACGCATCGCTCGCAGAGCCCGCACTCGATCTCACAGTCAAATCTGATGCCGAACGATGGGCGGAACGCATCGGCGGCGTTGTCCTGCCGACTGGTTCGATCCGTTGCGCGCAGGCCGGGCGCGTCGAGGATCTGCCGGGCTATTTCGAGGGCGCCTGGTGGGTCCAGGACGCCGCTGCGGCGCTCCCCGCAAAACTGCTCGGCGATATTGCTGGATCGTCCGTTCTCGACCTGTGTGCGGCGCCCGGGGGTAAGACCGCGCAGCTCGCGGCGGCCGGAGCGGACGTGACCGCCGTCGATAAATCCGCCGGACGTCTTCAACGCCTGTCGGAAAACCTGAAGCGTCTCGGTCTCGTCGCCGAGACAATTGTTTCCGACGCGCTCACGTTGAGCCCGGAGAAGCAATTCGATGCGATCCTGCTTGATGCGCCGTGCACGGCGACCGGCACGATCCGCCGGCACCCCGATATTTTATACCTCAAGCGGCCCGAGGACATCCCAGCCCTCGCGGATTTGCAGAAAAGGCTCCTCGACCACGCCACGGAGCTTCTGAAGCCAGGGGGCGTTCTCGTCTACTGCACGTGTTCGCTGGAACCGGAAGAAGGCGAGAAGCAGATCGAAGGCTTTCTCGCGCGCCATCGGGATTTCGCGCGCCGCCCGATCATGCTGGACAAAGAGACCATTCCGATGTCGTGGCGAACGCCCGACGGCGATCTCAGAACGCTGCCCTCTCATTTCGCCGATCTCCCCGAAGGCCTGCAGGGCCTGGACGGCTTTTTCGCCGCGTCTCTCGTGAAGTCCTGTTGAGAGTTCGCGTGTGACGCACGCCCGCCTTGTTTTGGCTGATGTCGGCGGCTAGTCAGAGATATCGCCACGGGCGTCACTGGGACGGGGAACCGGGTCTTGAGCCTCAATGTCGCGGAACGGCTGAAAATCCGCTCGCTTTCGGTCGAGCGCCTGCGCCGCCGCGCCGTGACGCTGACCCTCTCCTCTCCGTTTCTGAGGTGGCGCTATGCCGGCAATGGCGCCGATCAAATCCTGATCGTCCCACAAGAGCTGCGTGCCGCCGATCCGAGCTTCTGGACCGAAGTCGCGCATGGCCACTTCGGGCTCGCCTCCCAGATCGCCGATCTCAAAGGCGCGTCTGTATTTCGCATCACGCCGCCGAGCGTCGCCTGGGAACGTGAGCTTCATGGCTTCGGCTGGCTCCGGCACCTCGCAGCGACCGAAGAAGAAGAGGCGGCAGCAACTGCGCGCGATCTCGTGCTCGAATGGATTGCACTTAAAAAGCTGTCGCACGGCGTCGCCTACGAGCCCGAGGTCATCGCACGGCGTTTGATTTCGTGGATTTCGCAAGCCAATATGCTGCTCGAGGATCTGGACGCCCGCGCCTATACTCAGATCCTGTCGAGTATCGGTCAGCAGATCGTTGCTCTCAGAACGACGTGGCGAAACGCGCCGGACGGCGTGCCACGCATGGTCTCGCTCATCGCGCTCGTTCTCTCGGGCCTCGCCGTGTCGGGGCACGACCGCCAATTGAAGGAGGCAGAAGCGGCGCTCGTCTTCGAGTTGAAGCGACAAATCCTCGACGATGGCGGCCACGTCAGCCGCAGCGCCAGTGTGCTATCGGACCTGATCCTCGACCTGCTGCCGCTGGGCCAGTGCTTCGGGTCGCGGACGCTTGTCGCCCCCGAAGAGATCAATGACGTCATCAGAAAATCGCTGAGATTTCTCCGGTTCATGCGGCTTGGCGACGGCATGCTCGCCCGCTTCAATGGTGTGAGCACAGGTTCACCGGCCGCGCTCGCCACCGTCCTCGGTTATTCCGGTGGCGAATTCGATATCATGCCGATCGCACGGCATTCGGGGTATGCGCGCCTGGAACGCGGCAAGACAGTCGTGCTGGCCGACATTGGCTCTCCGCCGCCGCTGGAGCTTTCAACAGAAGCCCAGGCTGGCGCGCTCTCGTTCGAGATGACGGCGGGTCGCTATTTGATGTTTGCCAACGGCGGGTTTCCCGGCCCGGCGGACCACGACTGGGATTCGGTCGCCCGCGCGACGGCAAGCCACAACACGCTCTGCCTTGCAGAAACATCTTCCGCGCGCCTCATTCGCAACGAGCAGCTCGAATCCATGGTGGACGGCCTTCCGATCCGCGGCCCCGATACGGTCGCGGCAGAATTTGTCGACAGCCCCAACCAAGCCGGGCTCAACGCCAGCCACGACGGCTATTT
>CAYYDL010000077.1:0-9146 GCA_964470545.1 uncultured Hyphomicrobium sp.
GGTGCCGTTCAAGGACGTCTACATCCATGCCCTCGTCCGCGACGAGAAGGGGCAGAAGATGTCGAAGTCGAAAGGCAACGTCATGGACCCGCTCGTTTTGATCGACGAGTTCGGCGCCGACGCTTTGCGCTTCACGCTCGCCGCAATGGCCGCGCAGGGCCGCGACATCAAGCTCGCGAAGTCCCGCGTCGAAGGCTATCGCAACTTCGCGACGAAGCTCTGGAACGCCGCGCGCTTTGCGGAGATGAACGAGTGTGTACGTCAGCGAGATTTCGATCCGAAGTCCGCGACGCAGACGGTCAACAAATGGATCGTTGGCGAAACCGAGTTGACCGCGAAAGCCGTCACGGCAGCGCTCGAAGCCTACAAGTTCAACGAAGCGGCCGCCGCGATCTATGACTTCGTCTGGGGTCAGTTCTGCGACTGGTATCTCGAACTGATCAAGCCGCTGCTCGCAGGCGACGAAGAAGAGGCAAAATCCGAAACGCGCGCCGTCGCGGCCTGGACGCTCGATCAGATCCTGAAAATGCTGCATCCGTTCATGCCCTTCATCACCGAAGAGCTGTGGACGCACATGGTCGAGTACGGCATCAAGCGCGACACGCTGTTGTGCTTGAGCCAATGGCCCAATCTCGATGGCCTCGTCGAGGCCGATGCCGTCAACGAGGTGAACTGGCTCGTGAACCTCATCTCGGAAATTCGATCCGTGCGTACCGAAATGAGCGTACCCGCGGGAGCGAAAATTCCGCTCGTCATCGTCGGCGCTGACGACGTCACGCGCGAGCGTGTCCGCCGCAACGAAGAAACGCTGCGTCGCCTCGCGCGCGTCGATGAAATCGATTTCGAGGATGCGGCTCCGAAGGGCGCCGCGTTGGTCGTCGCGGGCGAGACGACGGCAGCTTTGCCGCTCGCTGGCATCATCGACATGGACGCAGAAAAGCGCCGCCTCGCGAAGGCGATCGAAGGCGCGGAAGGCGATCTGAAGAAGATGGACGCCAAGCTCTCCAACCCTCAGTTCATGGAACGCGCGAAAGAGGAAGCGATCGAAGAAGCTCAAGAGCGCAAGGCCGAGCTTGAGGCCGAGATCAAGCGCTTTTCCGCCGCCCTGAAGCGCCTCTCCGACGCGGCGTAGTTCACAAAGCAATGCAGCCGCTTTTCCTCCCCCGGAACGGGAGAGGATGCCCGAAGGGCAGGTGAGGGACTTCGGCAAACGAGATGCCAAAGATCCCTCATCCGGCCTTCGACCACCTTCTCCCACAGGGAGAAGGAAATTCGCCACGATCCGGTTGCGATCCTCCGACATCACCGCGCAGGCGGCCATCCACGCCTACCTCAGTTTGTACTCGTCAGCTTCTGCACCGCGGCCGTCGCAGTCGTCAGGAACTTCACGCGCAGCGACGTCAGCTTCCATCCCGACCGAAAGAGCTCGAGCTTTCCGAGATACACCCGCGCCGCGTCGTGCTTGTCTTCCATGTCGATCTCGAAGCTGGTGAGGCTCGTGAACTCGGCGCGCTTCACGCGGGCCCACGCTTTCGAAATCCGCTCGGTGAACGGCAATGTGCTCGCGTCGTCGTCCGTCGCGACATATGAGCGATAGGCCTGCCGCAGCGAGAAGAGTTTCGGCAAGCCCTCCGGCGTCACATATTTCTCGACGAGGCCGTTGACCACCCCTTGGCCCCAGTAAGCTTTGAATCGCGCCCAAACGCCTTGGCTGGCCTTCGGATCTTCCGCAGGGTCCGGAAGGTTCAACGCGATCTGCGCGATGCAGGGCTTCAGCGTCTCGCGCACGCTTCCCCATTCGATCGCCGACGCAAGATAGGCAGAGTTCCCGTTGCGTACGGCCTCGCGAATGCTCCACGCCGTCACAAAGGGTGAGCCGACGTAAAGAGCGCCTGCCAGGAGAACGAATCCGAAAATCGCAGCAAATGCCTTCATCAAAATCCCGCCAAGCGGCACCGCCGCAACGTCAGCATTCTGTTATGCACGAAATCCGACAAACTTCAGGCCAGAGACGCGCGAGCGTGTCCGCCACGACGTGCTAGTTTTCATCCTTTTCTCGTTCCCGCGTCTTATCGCAGATGGATTTGAGATCCTGCCAGGATTGCGCATCGAGAGCCGGCGTCGCGGGGTATGCAGGCTGCTGACGCACGAGGCGCACGCGCTCCGCTGGAAGCGGATGTGTCCGCAGCCAACTGAGCGCTTTTGGCGGTCCGGAACCTTCGTCGGCTTCCATCTTCATCACGCGCGTGAAGAAATCGCCCAACCCCTTTGGCGCAATGGCCGCTGCTTTCAGAAGCTCCAGCGCATGCTTGTCTGCCTCGCGCTCGGCACCCCGCGAATAACCGAGCTGCGCCAGCATCAGCCCGGCGTTTGCGAGCCCGCCGCCTGTCGTTCCGCCAAGCATGATCTCGAGCGCTGCGCCGAGACCCACGCCACGGATGATCGCCGCTTCGGGATGAAGCTCGATACCGTGCCCCATCTCGTGCGCCAGAACGCCAGCGACCTCGTCAGGGCTTTGCGCCTTGTCGAGAAGACCTTTCGTCAGCACAATCTGTTCGCCGGGAACGGCGAACGCATTCATCAACTGCCAGTCATAGACCCGTATATCGAACGTGGTCCCAGCTGGAACACCCATGGAAAGACGTGTGGCAAGTGTCTTCAGCGCAGTGAGTCCCCGCGGATCAACGCATTCCTTATAGCCCTCCGTCATTGACTCGCGTGCGGTATTGCCGAGGCGCTCACGCCAGCTTAGCGGCAGGGTGTTGGCGATCCACTTGGCCGGGCTCCAGCTCAGAACGACGCCTGCCGCGATGAGGCCGGCGAACAAGCCCAGCAATGCAATTCCGATTCGCCGCCGTCGCACCTGTCGGATGCGCGCCGTGAGCTGGGGCGCGCGGGCGCCGAGACCCGCCGCGAATTCCGGACCTTGCACGAAAAGTGATGCACCCGGCTCTTCGCCTGACGACAGCAGAACATTGATGGCGTGCGGCCGGATCGGCTCGTCCACTTTGAGCTGATCATAGTGCCAGATGCGGTTCGCCGTGCGACCGGCGAGTTCGATTTCGACGCCTGTGGCGCCCAGCGATGCCGTTCCATCCGCTGGCGGAACGCCACGACTTGCCGTGAAACGGCAATAACTTTTGGCGAACGGTGCGGGCGAACGATCTGCGGACATGGACGGTTTTGCGATGCTTCGCGTGCGGTGATCAGGCATCTAAGCGAGGAAGCAAGGAAATGTCTCAGCCGATGTTGCCATTAAGCAACTTTCGGAGACAGGCACGCCACTTTCGGGCCACAATGACCGCGCACGTGCAGAAATCCCGAGGTGGACTGCGCAATGCGCTTTTGGGCGTGCGGAGTAATTGTCCCGGGGGCCCCGAGTAATGGCATCCTGCATCATCCAGGAACAATGGATGAGAGCGCAGAATGCACGACGAGGAACGAATGGACGCCAGGACGTTCGATAAGTCGAAGCTGCCAAGCCGTCACGTGACGGAGGGGCCGACACGCGCCCCGCATCGCTCCTATTACTACGCGATGGGCCTCACCGAAGAGGACATCAGGCGTCCGTTCGTCGGGGTTGCTTCATGCTGGAACGAGGCCGCTCCGTGCAACATTTCGCTGATGCGCCAGGCGCAGTCGGTGAAAGTCGGCGTCGCCGAATCCGGCGGAACACCGCGCGAGTTCTGCACGATCACCGTCACCGACGGCATTGCGATGGGCCATCAGGGCATGAAGTCGAGCCTCGTCTCGCGTGAGGTCATCGCCGATTCGATCGAACTGACGATGCGTGGCCATTGCTATGACGCCCTCGTCGGTGTCGCGGGCTGCGATAAGAGCCTTCCCGGCATGATGATGGCGATGCTGCGCCTCAACGTGCCGAGCGTCTTCATGTACGGCGGCTCGATTCTTCCCGGTCGGTTCAAGGGCCGCGACGTAACCGTTGTCGACGTCTTCGAAGGTGTCGGCATGCATTCCGCAGGCAAGATGTCAGACGCCGAACTGCATGAGCTCGAGTGCGTCGCCTGTCCGTCCGCAGGCTCCTGCGGCGGCCAATTCACGGCGAACACGATGGCGTGCGTGTCGGAAGCGATAGGCCTCGCGCTGCCGGGTTCGGCCGGAGCCCCTGCGCCCTATGAAAGCCGCGACCACTATGCGCTCGAAAGCGGAAAAGCTGTGATGCGCCTCCTCGCCGATGGCATACGCCCGCGCGACATCTGTACGCGCAAAGCGTTCGAGAATGCCGCGATCATTGTCGCGGCGACCGGCGGCTCGACCAACGGCGCGCTGCACCTGCCGGCGATGGCGAACGAGGTCGGAATTGATTTCGATCTCTTTGACGTCGCGGAGATATTCAAGAAAACGCCGTATATCGCCGACTTGAAGCCGGGCGGCAAATACGTCGCAAAGGATGTCTATGACATCGGCGGCGTGCCGCAGATTTTGAAAGCCCTGCTCGAAGGCGGCATTTTGCACGGCGACTGCCTCACCGTGACCGGGAAGACACTCGCGCAAAATCTCGAAAGCGTGACGTTCAATCGCGACCAAAAAGTCGTTTTTACGGTTTCCAATCCCATCACGAAAACGGGCGGCGTCGTGGGCCTCAGGGGCTCGCTCGCACCCGAAGGCGCGATCGTGAAGGTTGCCGGCCTCAAAACGCTGAAGTTCCGCGGCTCGGCATTGTGCTTCGACTGCGAAGAAGATGCGTTCCAGGCGGTCGAGGACCGGAAGTACAAGGACGGCGACGTGATCATCATCCGCTACGAGGGGCCGAAGGGTGGCCCGGGCATGCGCGAGATGCTCTCCACCACCGCGGCGCTTTATGGCCAAGGCGCCGGCGACAAGGTCGCCCTCATCACCGACGGACGATTTTCGGGCGGAACGCGCGGGCTCTGCATCGGACATGTCGGCCCCGAGGCCGCTGTCTGCGGGCCAATTGCTCTCATCCAGAACGGCGACGTCATTACGATCGACGCGGAAAAGGGAACCCTCGATCTCGAAGTCAGTGAAGAAGAATTGGGGAAGCGGCGCAAAGCGTGGAAGGCACCGCCGAATATGTATCAGTCAGGGGCACTGAGGAAATTTGCAGACCAAGTGGGACCGGCCAGATTCGGCGCCGTAACCCATGCGGGAGGAAAGGCGGAAGTTCACTGCTATGCGGACATTTAAGCTTGCTCTTGCGGGGAGCGTGGCGTCCATTCTGATGCTCGGATCGGCAATCGCGGGAGAGGTCGTCTTCCGTTCTCCCGACGATGCGATGAAGCAGGGCATTTCGGCGTTCAACGGCGGCTATTACGAATTGGCGCTGCCAGCGTTCGAAGCCCTTGAACCTGCAAAACCTCAGATCGCGCGGTTCTATCTGGCGCGAATCTACGGTGACAACGAAGGTGCCTACACTGATCACGGCAAGGCTTTCCATTTGTACAAGGAACTCGCCGACGAGCTTCAGGATGTCGATCCGGACGACGACGACCTGGCGCCGATCGCCGCGAAATCCTTGACCGCCGTGTCGATGTACCTGCGCGACGGCATTCCCGACGCCGGCATCCCTGCGGACGTCGAGACGGCAAACCGCGATCTGCAGCGCGCGGCGCTGACGTTCAATGACGAGGATGCGCAATTCGAACTCGCCAAAGTCTATCTGAGAGGCGAGGGGCCGGACATGACGGTCACTGGCTTCGATGATCCCGCAAGCAAGATCGAGAATGGCCGGCACTGGCTGTCACGGCTTTCGCAGGCAGGCCATCCCGGCGCTCAGGCCTTTCTCGCAGATCTGATGTGGCGCGGAAAGTTCGTTGAGAAAAATCAGGCCGCTGCATTGAACCTCATCGATGTTGCGGTCGCAAATGCGCCACCGAGCGAGCGTGTCTGGATCGAGGACATCTATCAGAACATTTTCTGTAATGCCGGCGAGGGCGTTCGCCAGCAGGCGACGGGCCGGGTCGCGGAATGGCATAGCCGATACGGTCGCCGTCCGGCGCTGGAAGACAGCAAGGACGGATTGGACACACTGGCGGTTGAGCCGGTGAGGACATGCGCCAACGGTGAACTCGTTCGCCCGATGAGCGTCTTTGCATCCGATCCAAAACCCGCAACGCAACCGCAGCCGCAGATGATGATCGGCGCGCCATCACCGGCTCCGACGCAGCGAAGCTCGCTGATACCGGCTGGTGCGTCTTCGATTCAGGCGGCGGGCACCAGTCCGATTACGGCTCCATCCCCGGTCGTGGGTCTGACGCCCAACGGAGCGACTGCGCGATAAAGCGCTTGCGCCCGCATGCGCGATTGAAATGCGAAGGCGACATTTCTCAAAATGTCGTCCTCGGGCTCGTCCCGAGGATCCATTCTTCAGTCCGACCGATGCCAAATGGATCCTCGGCATGAAGCGGAGGATGACAACAGTGTGCCTCCGCAAAACCTGTTACGCCGCCAACTTGATCCACACCGGAACGTGATCCGACGGCTTCTCCTGCGCGCGGGTTTCGCGGTCAATGCCCGAGGATTGCAGGAGATCAGCGGCTTGGCTCGACAGCAACATGTGGTCGATCCGGATGCCGTCGTCTTTTTGGAAGGCGCCCGCCTGATAGTCCCAGAACGTATAAACGCCGGGTCCTGGATGGCACGCGCGTGTCGCATCCGTGAAGCCAAGATTGACGAGCGTTCGCCATTCCGCGCGGCTTTCCGGCTGAAAGAGCGCGTCGTTCGTCCAGGCCTGGGGCCGCTTGGCATCTTCCGGCTCTGGGATGACGTTGAAATCGCCCGCAAGAACGAGCGGCATTTCATCGGCGAGCAGCGCCTTTGCCCGCGCCTGCATGCGTTTCATCCACGCCAGCTTGTAAGAGAATTTCTCAGTTCCGATGGGATTGCCGTTCGGCAGATACAGTGACACGACGCGGACCATGCGAGGTCCAAGCGCAACCGACGCTTCGATCCAGCGCGCATGGTCGTCGGCATCATTTCCCGGGAGCCCGCGGGTTACATCTTCCAACGGGGATTTCGAAAGGATGGCGACGCCGTTGAAGCCTTTCTGTCCGTTGGTTGCAACGTTATAGCCAATGTCCTGGAACGCTTGCGTCGGGAAGCCGTCATCGACCGACTTGATCTCCTGCAGGCAGACGACATCGGGCGAATGATTGCGCAAATACGTCAGCGCCGCTTCGAGCCGCGCCTTGACGCCGTTGATGTTCCAGGTGGTGACGATCATGCTTTTATTGCTTCCCCTAAGTCCCAACCGCTGCGACATGGCGGGCTCGATCCAGCCTGCCAGAGACAGCCCAGACTGGAGAATATCGCTCTGAATGGCCGCCTCAAGAGGGGCCACGGCGTAGGGAGGAATCAGATCGAGAAGCTCGTGCCGCAACCGCAGGAAGCCGTCGCAACGGGGTTGTTGATCTTGAACGATGCCCCAATGAGGTCGTCGACAAAGTCGATCTCGGCGCCTTCCATGTATTGCTGCGAAACGGGGTCGATCACGACGACCGCGCCGTTCCGCTCAATGACCAGATCATCGTCCGCTCCGCCGCCCACGAGGTCGAACTTATATTGAAAGCCCGAGCAGCCGCCGCCTTCGACCGAAACGCGAAGAACAGGCGTCGCGGCCTCACTTGCAACGATCTCCGCAATGCGCGTCGCGGCACGGTCTGTGACGGTGATTGTCATGTGTTGAAACTCGGGGCGCCAAATCCGCGCAAATCCAGCCGAGAAAACTGGAATCTGCTGTCTCCAGAAGATAGGAAGACCCTGGTCGAAGTCAAATGCTTAAAAGCCGCCGGAAATGGTAAGTCCTTCCAAATCGGTTTCCGGCCCCATGGATTATGGGCAGTCCCTGCGGCCGGGCGAGCGGTCTCCGGCACCTTATGCCGCGAGCGGGATGCCTTCCCGCGGGCGCTACTATCCCGAATCGGACTGCCCGACGCGCAGCCCTTTCCAACGTGACCGTGACCGCGTTCTGCACGCGACGGCCTTCCGCCGGTTGACATACAAGACGCAGGTCTTTCTGCCGCACGAAGGTGATCATTTCCGCACACGCCTGACGCATTCGCTCGAGGTCGCCCAGATCGCGCGGACAATCGCCCGCCAGCTTCGCCTTGACGAAGACCTGGCTGAGACGATTGCACTCGCACATGATCTTGGGCATTCGCCGTTCGGCCACGCGGGCGAACGCGCGCTCGACACGGCAATGAAAGCCTATGGCGGCTTCGATCACAACGCCCAGTCGCTCCGCATCGTGACGGCGCTCGAACGCAAATATCTCGCCTTCGATGGCCTGAACCTCACCTGGGAAACGCTTGAAGGGTTGGCCAAGCACAATGGCCCTTTGTCGAAAAAGGACGCTGCCGTCGCGAAAGTCGTTCGCCACATCGAAGCGTGGTCGTCGTTGCATCTCGCGCAGTGGCCATCGGCAGAAGCGCAGGTGGCGAGCCTCGCCGACGATGTCGCCTATCTTTCGCACGATGTCGACGACGGCTTGCGGGCGGGGCTCATATCGTTCGACAAGCTGTTCGACGTGCCGCTGGCAGGACCCATTGCGCGCGAGGTCCAGGAGATCGCGCACAGCGCTGAACCCGGCCGCGCCATCTACGAGGTGACGCGGCGGATGATCACCGCGATGGTTGCCGATATTGTTTTAGAAAGCCGCCGCCGCCTATCCGACATCGCACCGGCGGGGCCGGACGATATTCGCAGCGCAGGCCGCCCCGCCGTTTCCTTCACGGAAAGGATGACGTTCGATCTCGCATGCCTCAAGACGTTCCTGTTTCAGGCCGTGTACCACCACCGCCGTGTCCTCGACGTCATGGAGAAAGCCGAACGGGTCGTCCAAGACCTCTTTGCGAAGTATCAGTCAGACGCCGAAGCCCTGCCTCCCGGCTGGCGAGAGGCGTTGCCCGGGCTCAATGAGCGCCAGCGCGCTCGTGTCGCCTGTGACTTCCTGGCTGGCCAGACCGACCGCTATGCGCTTGCTGAACACCGCCGCCTATTTGACGTCACCCCGGAACTGGGCTAGGCGCGGATCCGACTCCCGCGCTGGCGTCCGGGTCCCCCCAGGAGAGTTGCCAGCGTGCACCACCATACCGCGCTGGAGGCCGGCTCCACGAAGGAGAGTCGCCCGCGAGCACCAAGTCTCCGCGCTGGCGGCCGGCTCCACG
>CAYYDL010000078.1:0-1600 GCA_964470545.1 uncultured Hyphomicrobium sp.
GAGGACTTCGTCCACGATCAGGATTTCGGGCTCGAGATGTGCTGCGACGGCGAAGGCAAGGCGGACGTACATGCCGGAGGAGTAGCGCTTGACAGGCGTGTCGAGAAACTTCTCCACCTCGGCAAAAGCCACAATCTCATCGAACTTGCGCTTGATTTCGGCGCGCCTCATGCCGAGGATTGCGCCGTTGAGGTAGATGTTCTCGCGCCCCGTTAATTCCGGATGAAAGCCGGTGCCCACTTCAAGCAGGCTCGCGACTCTGCCCTTGATGGTGACGCGGCCTTCAGTGGGCTCGGTGATGCGCGAGAGAATTTTGAGCAGCGTCGATTTGCCAGCGCCGTTGCGCCCGATAATTCCGAGCACTTCGCCGCGCTTGACCTCGAAGTCGATGTCCTTGAGCGCCCAGAATTCTTCCATCTCGTCGCCCGGCACGACGATGCGCCCTTTAGCCATGTCGACGGCCTTGCGCATGGCCGAGCGTGCGCCACGGGCAATGACGTCGCGCAGTGCTACGTAGCGCTCGCGCTGGGCCTCGTGGCCAATCATGTATTTTTTGCCGAGTCTCTCGGCGCGGATGACAATGTCTTCGCTCATCAGATCAAATCCGCGAATGTTTTTTCGGTGCGGCGGAAATAGGCGATGCCAACCCATAACAGGATGGCGACAATCGCCAGGCTGAGCAGGAAGCCAGGCAGGTAGAGCGTGCTTTGTCCGCCGAGTACACACCACCGAAAGCCGTCGATGGCGCCGACCACAGGGTTAAGGCTGTACCAGAAGCGCCATTTTGCCGGAACTACCGAGCTTGAAAATCCCACCGGCGAAACATAGATGCCAAACTGGACGACGAATGGAATGATGTAGCGGAAGTCACGATACTTTACGTTCATTGCCGTCATAAAGAGCGCCGGTCCAAGGCTGGCAAGTATAGCCAGAACGATGAAGAACGGCAGAAAGATCATGCGCCAACTGGGCACAAACCTGTACCAGGCCATCAATCCGCCGAGTAGAACAAAGCTGATGGCGAAATCCACCAGCGCCACTACTGCGGCTGCCGAGGGCACGATGATGCGGGGGAAATAGACCTTGCCGATCAGGTTGGCGTTTGTGACCAGGCTGTTTGCCGCTCCGCTTAATACGGAAGAGAACAGAAACCAGGGCAGCATGCCCGCATACACCATGATGGGATAGGGCGCTGCGCCTTCGCTGGGCAATTTCGCCACGCGGCTGAAAACGATGGTGAAGACGAGCATGGTGAGGAACGGTTGCACTAATGCCCACGCAACGCCGATCACAGTCTGCTTGTAACGGACTGAAACATCTCGCCAGGCCAGAATGGCGAAGAGTTCGCGATAGGTCCATATATCGCGCCAATAGTGTTTCTCAGCGCGGCCCGGTTCAAGGACAAGAATGTGCTCGCTGGGAGCGGCAATGCTACTCATGCGGTCTTCAAAAACTCCGTAAACAGATTGACGACGCGAGTGCGGAATAGCGCGTAGCCGAAGCGTGCTTGTACCGCGTTATGAAGCATGTTTGGATCTGGCCTGGGGTGCGCCAAGGCTTCGGAAATAGCGAGAACAAGATTGATTGGAGTGGTAGAAAT
>CAYYDL010000079.1:0-2168 GCA_964470545.1 uncultured Hyphomicrobium sp.
GGAGACAGTAATCTTTCGAACCTCCGCCATTGTTCAGCGCACATCCGCCGCCCCCGAAGGTCTCCCAGTCGCCGAAACTTCTTCCGACCCAGACGGGCAGCAGAAACGACGCATGATGATCGCCCAGGCGGCCCGACGCGCCGGGCAGGAAAAGCCGCGGGAATACGCTCACGTCCCAGCCGAAATCTTCCTGGTGCAGGAATTTGTATTTGGCGGCGAGTTCGATATTGCCGATGCCGGCGATGGTCCCGTGGTGCGCGGGCTTCTCATAGTCGAGCGGCAGCACGGCGGTGAGCTGCAGGTCGTCCCCGCCGCCGTAATTGAAATCGATGCCGGTCTGGCCATCGATGCCGTCGCGCGCGGACGTGCCCGCGTCGAAAGCATAAATTTCGAAATGCCCCTTGTCGGTCGGTTCGGGATCGTCCGTGACATAAGGCGGCCCCGCATGGGCAGCCGTAACAAACACAAAAATCGTTAATATGGCGCCGAGATACCGGAACACCGCTCACCTACGAATTTTTATCCTGATATACCGGATTCATCGAGGGGAACCAGCCGGGAATCACATGATCAGGAAATTCGCACTGCCATTCGCCATCGCCTCGCTTGCCGCGACACCTGTTCTTGCCGGAGCCTCGGGATATCATCTCGCAAAGAGCCTGACCCTTGGCGGCGATACGTTCTGGGACGCGATCACCCTGGACGCGCCCCAACATCATCTTTTCATCACGCATGGCGATCATCTCGTTGTCATGGACAGCCGGTCCTATGAGGTAGCCGGCGACATCACGGGTCTCGATGCCACGCACCAGGTTGCTGTGGCAGACCGCTTCAACAAGGGCTTCGTGACCCAAGGCGGCAACAACACCGTTGCGGTGTTCGATCCGAAGACGCTGAAGGTCACCGGGACAATCGCCGTCGGCATGAAGCCGGATGGCATCGTCTATGATCCGGTCACGCGGCGCGCCTTCACCCTCAACGCCGGCAGCGAGGATGCAACCGTTATCGACGTCGCATCGGGAACGGTCGACGGCACGGTCCCACTGGGCGGAAAGCCGGAATTCGCCGTCGCAGACGGCGCCGGTCACATCTACGACAACATCGAGGACAAGTCCGAGATCGCCGAAATCGATGCGAAGACCATGGACGTCGTAAGCCGCTGGTCCCTCGCCCCATGCGCCGAGCCGTCGGGCATCGCCTATGACCGCGCGCATCACCGGCTCTTCTCCGCTTGCCACAATGAGCTGCTGGCTGTGTCGGATACGTCGAGTGGCAAGGTCGTCGCCACCGTGCCGATCGGAAAACATCCCGACGGCGCAGCTTTCGACCCGGCAACGAGACTCGTCCTGGTTCCCGATGGCGAAGGCAAGCTCACTGTCATTCACGAGGATGCGCCCGACAGATACACCGTCGTCGAGAATGTTCCGACGCAATTCGGCGCGCGCACGATCGAACTGGATCCATCGACGCACCGGATCTTCACGGCGACGGCGGATCTGACGCCGGATCCTGGCAGACATCCGCCGTACAAGATGACGCCGGGCAGCTTCCGGCTGCTGGTCTACGCCCGCTGATTATTTTGCATTGATCTCCTGCGCCGCGCCATCGCGCAGGATCGCGTTCGCGGCATGCGTAAACCGGTTGCCGCTCTCGTGCAGCACCAGTCCGGGCAGAAGCGCAAACGGCGCGCGCGATCCCTTCACGGCGCGAACCAGGACGCGCTTGGCCGGCTCGTCCCTGCGCGGCCACAGCGGAAAGACGGATACGCCGTGGTTGCCCAGTGTCTCCAGTGCCTCGTGCAGGCGATCCGCGCGCAGGATCGCGGTCAGCGTTCCGTTGGAGACCACCCGTTTCATGCCCGCCGTCAGCCAGGCGGATAGCGCCCCCCCGTCGTGCAAGGCGCGCGCACGCGCTTCATCCGGCGGCGTCTCGCCTTCGCTGGTGTGGAACGGCGGATTGAGCATCACATGGTCGAAGGCACGGCGAAGCTCGGCAGGGATATCGAGCACATCGCCCGTCACGAAACGCACGCGTTCCGACAGTTCGTTCTCCGCCGCGTTTTCATCGGCCAGCACCACGAGCTCGGCATCGATCTCCAGTCCCACGACGGAGCAGTTCGTTCGCCGCGCAAGGCAGAGGCCCGCGACACCGGCGCCAGCGCCAAGCTC
>CAYYDL010000080.1:0-4331 GCA_964470545.1 uncultured Hyphomicrobium sp.
GCCCGATGATTCCCCAGATCGACAGATGGGTGAAAGACGTCGCTGAGCCCGCGGCGCGCTATTATTTTCGCCAGGAGCTTGTCGGCTTGACGGTGCTTGCTTCTTATTCGTGCCGACCGATGAACAACGTCGAAGGTGCGATGATCTCCGAGCACGCCTATGCGAATGCCGTCGACATCGGCGGTTTCACGCTTGCGAATGGCGAGACGATCAGCGTGCAGCGCGGGTGGAACGGATCGCGGGCGGAGCAGGCGTTCTTACGCGACGTTCATGACGGGTCGTGCCGGTACTTCACGACCGTGCTTGGTCCGAACTACAACAGTCTCCACAGCAACCATTTTCATCTCGATCTCGCACATCACGGCCGCGACGGCCTGATGCACATCTGCAAGTAGGCCGCGTGCAGAGCGCGCGCAAATCCGCTAGAAGCGGGCCATGACTTGGGACCAAGATCCGCCGGGCGGCCATCGGCGCGGCTATCACCACGGCAACCTGCGAGAAGCTCTGATGAAGGCGGCGCTCGAACTGATCGCCGCGAAGGGCCCCGCGGGATTTACGTTCGCCGAAGCCGCGCGGGCTGCGGGCGTGAGCCCTGCTGCGCCCTATCGGCATTATCGCGATCGCGACGCGCTCATGGCCGATGTCGCGCGGCGGGCCTTTGAAGCGTTCGAGATAAAGCTCAAGCAGGCGTGGGCAGGCGGAACGCCCGATCCATTCACGGCGTTCGAGCGCGTGGGTCGGGCCTACCTCGAATTTGCGCGCAAGGAACCGGCGCAATATTCGGCGATGTTCGAATCCGGGCTTTCGTTCTCGGCGTTTCCTGATTTGCATGTCGCGGGCGATCGAGCTTTCGACGTGCTGAAGGATGCCTGCTCGGCGATGGTCGCCACGATGCCGGAGGCCAAACGCCCGCCAGTATTGATGATGGCGCTTCACATCTGGGCAGAAGCGCACGGCATCGCCTCGCTGTTCGCGCGCGGTGATGAGGCGCGGCGGCCGATCCCGATGACACCCGAAGATCTGCTCGACGCGGCGGTCCTCATTTATCTCGACGGCCTCGGCGTCAGAAAAAGCAAGCCGGGCTGACGGATTTGGAACAAGGCGGACCGGATTTCGCTTTTTTTAAAAACCGCGCCACACGACCTTGAACTCGGCCCTTGCGGACCTACTTATGTGAATGTAAAATACATTTACATCCTGAACGAGGAGAGGGTGGCAATGACGCATGTGGTTCAGACACTCGATGATTTCGGCAGGCCGGCGTGGCTCGCCGCGATGGTTCTCGGATTCATCGTCTTCTGGCCGGCGGGAGCTGCGATCCTCGCCTATATGCTTTGGAGCGGACGCATGAATTGCGGATGGCACGGTGGTCGGGGTCGCGGACGGTGGGAAAGCCGGTTCGCCGAGCGTTTCGACCGCGCACGGTCTCGTGTGGAAGAGGAAGTTCGGAATTTCGGTAGAGGCGCCTATTCGAGCGGCAACAAAGCCTTTGACGACTATCGCGAGGCTACGCTGAAGCGCCTCGAAGAGGAAGAGCGCGAGTTTCGGGCTTTTCTGGAACGTTTGCGGCAGGCAAAGGACAAGTCCGAGTTTGATCAGTTCATGGCTGAACGGCGCGAGCGTCCCGATACCAATGCCGGCGCTGCAACCTGATTTTCAATACCCTCGAGGGGCGGCCCGCAATGGCTGCCCCATCTCTTGAATAGCGCTCGTTGATCGGAGCACGCCTGATGCTTCACCTTCTCTTTCTGCCGTTCTTCATCGTGTTTCACATCGCCGGCTTCGTTTTGCTGTTCGTTGCGGCTGCAATTCTATCGAAGGTGTTTTGCTGGCGACGGGCGACTGCTTGTATGGCCAGACAATCGCAGGCTCGGACATCGGGCGAATCGGAAAACAGCGCTTTCGACGAGTACCGACGGGCGACTTTGAAACAGCTCGAAGGCGAAGCAGAAGAATTTCGCAAATATCTCGACGGATTGCGGCGAGCCGCGGATTCGGCGGCGTTCGAAGCGTTTCTCAAGACCCGCCGTGCGGGTGGGGCGGCAACGTGAGGACTTTGCCTGAACCCAAGTCCCGGGTCGGCGGTATATCGGAAATGCCCGCATTTCTGCCGAGGTTGCTGTTATTTTAGGGGAGTTCCGGCCAAGGCTCCGCTATGTTTCAACGAGAGCCGTCACCGGCGGACGGGCTTGTTCGAGGCGACAACTCACGGACGACCTATGGCCTGGCAATTTTTGAAAAACGCTGTTGTGGCGTATGGCGGAAGCCTGCGCTCCGGACTCGATTACATCAAGGAAGCGTTCGGCTTCGACGGCGTGCAAACGCCGGCGCAGTCCCGCGTTGCGTTCACGATCGCTGTCGTCGCGCTTGCGGCCAAGATGAGCAAAGCCGACGGCGTCTCACTGCCGATCGAGGCCGAAGCCTTCAAACGGCAATTCAGTGTGCCGGAGAGCGAGTGCGCACATGTGCGTAAGCTCTACCAGCTCGCAAGCCAGGACGTCGCCGGATACGAAGCCTATGCGGCGCAGATCGCGCGCATTCTCGAAGGCCAGCCGGAGATCAAAATCTCGGTGCTCGAGTGCCTGTTCCATGTCGCAAGCGCCGACGGCGTCTTGCATCCTGACGAAGACCGCTATCTGGCGCGGGTCGCTGAGATCTTCGGGCTAAGCACGGCCGAGTTCCGCTGCGTTCGCCGCAGCTTCGTCGTCGATGCCGACAGTCCGTACGAAATTCTGCACATTTCGCCGCTTGCATCCGACAAGGAAATGAAAGCGCGTTACCGGGAGCTCGTCAAAAGCCACCATCCTGACGCGCTGGTGTCGAAGGGCGTACCGCCAGAATTCCTTGCGGGCGCGGAACGGCGCCTTGCCGCCATCACCGCGGCTTACGAGGAGATCCTCGCGGAACGCGGTCAGCGTGCAGAGAGAGCGCTGGAACCTGCTCAGTGACGTTCGAACCGGACACGCCGTTCGCGGCCACGGTTCATCCGGCGCATAATCATGAGCCTCGCCGCGGTGGCGCGAGGCCGTCGCTTCTCATCCTGCACTACACTGGAATGGCGTCAGCAGAGAAGGCCATCGATTGGCTTGCGCGGCCGGATAGCGGGGTCTCTTGCCATTACGTGATCGACGAATGCGGACACATCACGCAACTGGTCCCGGAAGAGCGCCGTGCATGGCACGCCGGTGTCTCTTATTGGCGTGGCGAGACGGACATCAACTCCCACTCGATCGGCATCGAAATTCATAATCCCGGGCATCAGTATGGGTATCCGGATTTCCCCGGGGCGCAGATGCAGGCCGTCGTTGCGCTCTCGAAGGATATCGTCAGACGGCATCATATCGCGTCCGACAATATTCTTGCGCATTCTGATGTCGCGCCGGGACGAAAGATCGATCCCGGCGAGAAGTTCAATTGGTTGATGCTCGCCAGGGAAGGCCTCAGTCTTTGGGTGCGGCCGTCACCTGTCCTCGCCGACGATCCGGGTCTCGGCTTTGGGGCAGAGAGCCCACGCATTCAGCGTGCGCAGGCAAATCTGGCCAGCTACGGTTATGAGGTCGAAGCCACGGGCAGGCTCGATGCCGCGACGGAAAACGTTCTCAAGGCATTCCAATTGCATTTTCGGCCGCGGCGCGTCGATGGACGGCTCGACCGTTCGACCGAAGTCACGCTCGCACGTCTGCTCGATGCCCGGCGCAAATGTGCCGCTGCTTGACGCAGTGCGTGCCGTGATGTTGATGCCCATTTACACAGTTTTGGAGTGCCAAGTGCCGCCGCGGGCTACGGCGAAGCTGGCAGGAAAACCAACGTGAAACGGGGCACGCCTTGTTCAAGCCGCGGCGTCCAGAAATCCTGGCGCTTATCCTTGCCGTCTATGTTGCGGTGGTTCTAAACCAGCCGTTCTGGCAAAAATTTCTGCTGTTGGTCGCGCCAAATCGCGTCAGCGACTGGCTGTTCGTCGGGGCTGCTGCGGTTTCCGCGGTGCTGCTTGGCTATCTCGTGCTGCTGGCTTTTTCCCTCAAGCCGCTTTTGCGCGCACTCGTCTTGATCCTGCTCCCGCTAACGGCCGCTGCCGCCTACTTCATGAAAGAGTACGGCGTCGTCATCGATGCACACATGATGAGAAATGTGTTCGAAACGGACAGCCGCGAGACCGGTGATCTCATCACGATCGGACTCATCGGCTACGTCGTTTTTCTCGGGCTCGTTCCTGCGGTATTGTTCGTGCTGGTGCCGTGGACCAAACGTTCGTGGCGTGACGATACCCTGACCAAGTTCAAATTTGCCGGGGTTGCGCTGATCATCTGTGCCGTCGTGCTTTTACCGATCTG
>CAYYDL010000081.1:0-7913 GCA_964470545.1 uncultured Hyphomicrobium sp.
AGCAGGGCGGAACAGCGCTGCTCGTCACCAATTCGCCGCGTCCGAACGAAAGCGTTGCCCGGCAGCTCGACAGCATCGGCGTGTCGCGCGAAGCTTATGACGGGATCGTCAGCTCGGGAGACGTTTCCCGTAGTCTCATCGAGGAATGGGTTGGGCAGCCCATTCTGCATATTGGACCGGCGCGCGATCTCGCGACGTTTGCGGGATCGGATGCGAAGCCTGGCGCGTCCGCTGATGACGCCGCCGTTGCGGTTTGCACGGGACTTTATGACGACGAGACCGAGACGCCAGAGCATTATTCTCAGCTGCTCGCGAGATTGCGCTCGCGCAACGTGCCGATGATCTGCGTCAATCCCGATTTGAAGGTCGAGCGCGGCGGGCGCATCATTTATTGCGCGGGCGCGATTGCCGCTGCCTATGCGGCGCTCGGCGGCACCGTCAGCTATGCAGGCAAGCCCTATCGACCAATTTACGAATTGGCTCTCAAGACGGGGTCGGGTTTGCGAGGCGCGCCGGTCAGCAAGGAACGCGTACTCGCAATCGGCGACGGCGTCGCAACCGACATTGCGGGGGCGAACGGGTTTGGCATCCGTTCGGTGTTTATCGCGAGTGGCGTCCACGTGCAGTCTGGAGAAACGATCGATCACGCAGCCAACCGATTGTTCGCGAACGAGAGCGCAGCAAAACCGGTTGCGGTGATGAAAGACTTTGTCTGGTGATTTGCGCGCGCCTCGCGGCGAAGTTCTGAGACGAGCTCCTTTTGTGCGATGCTCGCTGATCGCTGTCGTGGATGGCCCGCCTTTGCGGCCATGACCAAGAAGGCATAGACCGAGGATGACACCTCGAAGCACGGCCCAAGCCTAAACCGTCAACACAATCTTTCCGATGTGGGCGCTGCTTTCCATGCGCGCGTGGGCGTCGGCGGCGCGGGCAAGCGGGTAGGTGCTGTCGATCGGAATCTTGATTTTTCCGGTGACGACGAGCGGCACGACTTTCTCAGCGATGTCACGCGCGATTTCACCTTTGACCTCGTTTGAGCGAATGCGCAGCGTCGAGCCTGTGAGCGTCAGCCGCTTCAGCATCACCCGTATGAAGTCGACGGTCGCGGTCGAGCCCTTCTGGAACGCGATATTGACGAGACGACCATCGTCGGCGAGCGCCCGGATGTTCTTCTCGATGTAGTCGCCACCGACCATGTCGAGGATCACGTCGACGCCTTTGCCCGCCGTCTCACTCTTGATCACCTGTCCGAAATCGTGCGTTCGGTAATTGATGGCAACGTCGGCGCCGAGCGCGCGGGCCGCCTCACATTTTTCGTCCGAGCCGACGGTGGTGAAAACGGTCGCGCCGAATGCTTTCGCGAGTTGAATGGCCGTAGTGCCGATGCCGCCGGAGCCGCCATGGACGAGAAATTTCTCTCCAGCTTTCAGGTGTCCGCGCTGGAAGACGTTGTGCCAGACCGTGAAGAATGTTTCCGGGATCGCCGCGGCTTCGACGAACGACAGGGCTTCCGGCTTTTTGATGCACGAGAGTTCCGAGACAGCGGCGTACTCGGCGTAACCGCCGCCCGGCACCAGTGCCATAACGGGATCGCCGAGTGCGAAACGGGTTGCACCTTCGCCTAGCGCCGCAACGGTGCCTGACACTTCGAGCCCCGGCAGTTCGGAGTGTCCCTTCGGTGGCGGATAATTGCCCTGTCGTTGCAAGATGTCGGGCCTGTTGACGCCCGCCGCCGCGACCTTGATGAGCACTTCGCCGGACTTCGGCTGCGGCACCGGAACCTCTGTCACTATCAAGACCTCCGGGCCGCCTGATCCATTGATCGCCACGGCGTTCATCGATGTGGGAAGGCTCATCACGTTTTCTTTCTTCATGCTTCAGTGGCGAGAGACATGCACCGCGACCGCGATCAGGGCAAGGCGGTTCGACCATCACCTGTTTGGCCTCGACCTCTCGGGATGTCTTCAATAGACTGCGAGAAAAAATGAGCAGGAGGACGTCGCCATGGACCTCGATGACCTTCTTCCGCCGAAAAAGCCGTCGGGCGCCGGCATCGGAGACAGTCTCGAAACGCTGTCGGTCGCGGAACTTGACAAACGGATCAAGGATCTCGAAGCAGAGATCATTCGAGTGCGCGCAGAACTCGATCGCAAGAAGCGGCATGAAGAGGCTGCACACGCGCTTTTCAAATCGTAAAGCCGATCCTAAGCATCTATTGGAAATGCGAGAGTGCGTGTTCGATTTTGGGATCGCGTTGACTAACCTCGCGCAACAGCAATCCTAATTCGATCTCTGCGTAGCAGTCTTTCGATTTAACTGAACCTTAAGCATATGTCGGCAGTCTGCAGTCAATCCAGGCCATCTGGATCGAAAGCGGCCCTCTGCCGCTTTGTTTGACGCCTCCCTGTTGACTTTTCGAGCCGCTCGTCTGGGCGGCTCTTTTTTTGCACTGTCCACAGGTGGATCGAATTGTGCCCCGTTTTGGGCGATGTTGTTAACTATGGTGCTGTAGTGATGGTTCGTGGTAGCAGTTGCGCACGGGTAAGCGTTTGTATCGTTGAGGGTCATGAGTAACGTATTTCGCGTGGACGGCGCGCCGGCTGGCAGCGCCACAACGGTCTCGTTCGGAGAGCGGTTTCAGTCCTCCGAACAGTTCGACCACATCTTCAAGGAAGGCATGGCGCTCGTGGAGCGCACGGCAAGCTACCTTGACGGCCCAGGTCGCAAGGAAGCGAAAGCTCTCGCGGGCGGCGTAGGCGTTCTCTACGCCACCGAGAGCATGCGATTGACGACCCGCCTTCTCGATCTGGCCTCGTGGCTTCTGATCCGCCGGGCACTTCGCGAAGGAGAGATCACCGACGAAGAGGCCAAGAAGAAGCGGCGTCGCGTGAAGCTCCAGGCGTTCGGCCGTCCATCGCACGTGAAGGGCTACTCGGAGCTTCCGCAGGGTCTGCAGAACCTCATCGAGGAGAGTTTCATTCTGCACGATCGCATTTCCCAGCTGGATCGTATTCTGACGATGCCTTCTGCTGCCGAGGTGCCGGAATCGGCGGTCAATCCGGTCGCGCATCAAGTGGGCCTGCTGCAGCGGGCATTCTCGGCCAAAGTGAGCTGAGTGCGAACGGCGTATCGAAAATCAAAAAGGCCCGCTTGAAGAGCGGGCCTTTTGATTTCGAGATCCGATGCCTTGAGGCCATCAGAACATGCCTTCGAACTTCTTCTTGAAGCGCGACAGGCGACCGCCACGGTCCATCAGCTTCTGATCGCCGCCGGTCCAGGCCGGGTGCGTCTTCGGGTCGATGTCGAGGGAGAGCGTGTCGCCCTCCTTGCCGTAGGTCGAGTAGGTCGTGAATTCGGATCCATCCGTCATCACCACCTTGATCTGGTGGTAATCGGGGTGAAGGTCGGCGTCTTTCTTCATGGCCTTTGGTCCGTCTGATAATACGTTTTTCGCGGCGAGGCTTGGATGAGCCCCGGCCCCGGTCATTGCAAAAGGGGACTGAATTGGCGCGTTCTTTAGCTGAGATGTGCGCTACGCACAAGGCGCGTCGCAGTGCAAACCTAAGCAAATCGTAATTTTTCCGAGGCCAAACAGCGGCCCATTGCCACTTGAGCGATAGGCTCACCTCGGGCATGGTCGCCGCGGCTTCAGGGTTGAAACATCTTGTTTCCCCGCGACTTGGATCAGAATTCCATGAGCAGCGACGTTGCAGAACAGGGTCCGGCGAGGGCCCAAGAGGCGGATGAAAGCACGCAGCAACGGCAACGACTGTCCCTCAGGCCTCTTCTCGCGCTGAAGCCGCTGATCGTCGCTTACAAAGGGCCGCTTTGGGGCGCGATCATTTCGCTCGTGGTCTCGGCGCTGGCGATGCTGGCGGTGCCTCTTGCCGTCCGCCGCATGATCGACAAGGGTTTCGGCGGCAACGATTCCGCGCTGATCAACAACTACTTTCTGACGCTGATCGGCATCGGGCTCGTCATCGCGATCGCGAGTCCGGCGCGATACTACTTCGTCAACTGGATCGGCGAGCGGGTCGTCGCAGATCTGCGCGCCAAGGTGTTCGCGCAACTCGCGAAGCTCGGACCGGCCTATTTCGACGTCAATCATTCCGGCGAGATCATGAGCCGGCTGACGGCGGATACGACGCAGATCAAAGCCGTCGCGGGTTCGTCGCTCAGCCAGGCAGCGCGCAACATGATCATGCTCGTCGGTGCGCTGATCATGATGTTCATTACGAGCGCGCAGCTTTCCGCTCTCGTGTTTCTCGCGATTCCAATCATCGTGCTGCCGCTTGTCGGCTTCGGGCGTCTCGTCCGGCGCCTTTCGCGGCATGCGCAGGACACCCTGGGCGAAGCCTCGGCGTATGCTGCCGAAAATCTCGGCGCCTACCGGACGATGCAGGCCTACGTCAACGAGAAGACGGTGTCGGAGCGCTATTCGCGCGCGGTCGAGCGCACATTCGCGGCGGCACGCCGTCGGATGCAAGCGCGAGCCGCTCTGACCGGCATTGCGATCTTTTTGACGGTGGCGAGCGTCACTGGCGTGCTCTGGTACGGCTCATCGCTGGTCATTTCCGGGGACATGACCGGTGGGCGGCTCGGGCAGTTCGTGCTGTATGCACTCTTCGCGGCTGGCGCACTGGCCGAGGTTTCCGAAGTCTGGGGCGAGATCAGCCAAGCTGCGGGCGCCGCAGAGCGCCTTTCGGAGATGATGGCGACGGTCCCGGAGATCCGGTCGCCCGAGCATCCGACGCCATTGCCGCAACCGGCAATCGGCAGCATCGCGTTCGAGAACGTGTCGTTTTCCTATCCGGCAAGACGAAACGAAAGCGCGCTCGACGGCATCTCATTCCGCGCCGATCCGGGTGAGACGCTAGCCCTCGTTGGCGCATCGGGAGCGGGCAAGACCACGATCTTCAATCTGCTCTTGCGGTTCTATGATCCCGACGCGGGCGTGGTTCGCATCGACGGCGTGAATGTCCGTGACGCGGATCTCGATGCTTTGCGCAATCGGATCGCTCTCGTTCCGCAGGATGTCGCGCTCTTCGCCGATACGGTTGCCGAGAACATCCGATACGGAACGCCGAGCGCGACTTTGTCGGAAGTTCGCCGCGCCGCGACGGCCGCGCAGGCGGATGAGTTCATCCGGCGCCTTCCGGACGGCTACAATACGCGGCTCGGGGAGCGCGGGACGTCGCTGTCGGGTGGGCAGCGGCAGCGCATCGCCATCGCGCGGGCCATTCTCAAGAACGCTCCGATCCTTCTCCTTGACGAAGCAACGAGTGCGCTCGATGCGGAAAGCGAAGGCGCGGTGCAGCGTGCGCTGGAGGACCTGATGAAGGGCCGGACGACCATCGTCATCGCGCATCGCCTCGCGACGGTTCAAAAGGCGGATCGCATTCTGGTCATGGAAAAAGGCCGCATCACCGAAGCCGGGACGCACGACGATCTTGTGCGCCGCGGTGGCATCTACGCGCGTCTCGCCGAGTTGCAGTTCGGGCGTGAAGCGGCGGAATAGGCTGAGAGGCCGATCTCGAAGTTAACCCGACGTTAATAGCTGTGTACGGATCATCAGCGCCATGAAGGCGCTTACGGTCATCTGTGTCGGCTTCGCGATTTTCGCGTACGATCTGTCGTTCAACGACGGGCAGATCGTGCGCTGGGTCGGCGCATTTCTTGGGCTAGCCTGAGTTCCTGATATCCTGCCAGATCTCATACGCGCCGGCCGCCGGACCATGAGCTAGCGGCTGGTCAACTTCAGCTCGATGCGCCGGTTCTTCTGATAGGCTTCTTCGGTATTCCCGCTATCGACCGGATCGAATTGTGCGTAGCCCGCGGCGACGAGGCGGTCTGGCGGCACGCCGCGTGAGACGAGATACTTCACGACGGACGCGGCGCGGGCAGTCGACAACTCCCAGTTCGAGGGGAATTGCGAATTCGAAATCGGACGGGCATCGGTGTGGCCGTTGATCTGCAAGGTCCAATTGATATCCGCCGGAATTTCTTTCTGCAGTTCCAGGATCGCTTCTGCGATCTGATCCATTGCCGCCATGCCTTCAGGCGTCAGCGTCGCGGAGCCTGACGGAAACAGAACCTCCGATTCAAAGACAAAACGGTCGCCGACGACGCGGATGTCTTTGCGGTCCTTCAGCAGCTCCCGCAGGCGGCCGAAGAAATCCGACCGATAGCGTTTCAGCTCCTGCACCTGCTGGGCGAGCGCGGTGTTCAAACGGGCGCCAAGGTCCTTGATCGTCTTGTCGCTCGCGGAATTCTTTTTTTCGGAAGCGTCGAGGGCGTCGCTCAACGCCGCGATCTGGCGACGGAGCGCAACGAGTTGCTGATTGAGCAGATCGACTTTCGACAGCGCCTCGTTCGAAATGCTTTTCTGCTTTTCGAGGTCGGCGCTGAGACCTGCAATGCGTCCCTCGGCGGCCTTGGCGCGCTCGTCGGCGCCGAGGCCGGCGCCCGTCAATTTCTCGTTCTCGGCCCTGAGGGAGGCAAGGGAGGCTTGGAGTGCCGCGAGTTCATCCTGGGCCGATTGGGACTTGCCTTTTTCGAGCGAGAGCATCGACGTCAATTCGCTGATCTGCTGTGTCAGGCGCTGAAGGGCGGAATCCTTGCCGGTCACTTCTTGGGCGGAGAAATACTGCGCGATCATGAAGATCGACATCAGCAGCGTGACGACGAGCAGCAGTGTCGAGAGGACGTCGACATAGGCCGGCCAGAACTCGCCGTACTCGCCGCCGCGGCGGGATCGTCCGCGCGCCATCCGCTAGCCTCCGCGCTTCATCGCGTCGGCGAGGCTGCGCAGCATGCTGGCGACCTCCTGCTGCTGCTGCGCCTGCTCATCGACCCACTCGCGGACCACCTTCTGCTCGGTCCGCATCTGGGTGACGAGCTGATTGACGCCGCGGGCGAGTTCGCGCACCTCGTCCTGGGATTGTTGGGGTGCACCGTGGGCCGGTGCCGGAGACTGCTGATCGGCAATGCGGTTGGTGAAATCTTCGAGCGAGCGCTGCATATCGACGACGGCTGACAGAAGCTGGCGATTGACATAGTCGCTCGACGACACACCAACGGCCGGGGTGAGCTCGGTGATGCCGGAAAGCCATTCCTCCAGCTCGTTGTAAAAACGATTGTGAGCGTGACTCGCCTGCAGTTCCAGAAAGCCCAGGACGAGCGAGCCGGAGAGACCCAGGAGCGATGACGAAAAGGCCGTGCCCATGCCTTTGAGCGGCGCGGCGAGACCTGCTTTCAGATCGCTGAAGAGCTGAACGTTGTCGGTCGCCTTGCTGTCGAGCGTGTCGATCGCGGAGCCCACCGACTGGATCGTCTCGAGAAGACCCCAGAAGGTGCCGAGCAGGCCGAGAAACACGAGCAGGCCAACGAGATAGCGGCCGGTGTCGCGGGCTTCATCGAGGCGCGAGCCGATCGAATCCATGAAAGAGCGCATTGCGGCTGTGCTGAGCGAGAGCGTGCCGGTGCGGTCGCGGAGCATCGTCGCCATCGGGGCGAGAAGCACCGGCCGCGCGCTGATCGAGAGCCCAGGATCGGAAATGCGGAATGCGTTGACCCAGCGGATTTCAGGATAAAGACGCATCACCTGCCGGTAGGCGTAGACGATGCCGAGCAGAAGCGCCCCGACGATCAAACCGTTAAGGCCTGGATTGTTCAAAAACGATCGCTTGAGCTGATCGAAGAGAATGGATGCGAGAAACCCGACAAGCGTCAGGAAAATCGTCATCCGCAACAGAAAGACACCGGGCGGTGTCAGGCGCCGTGAAACCGGCGCGAGTGCCGCCGCATCGCCCGGGCGTATCTTGGCCATTCGTCGTCTCCGGAACGTCCCCGCTGTCCCATTGCGAGACCTTAGCGCAACGCTGTGTCATCGAAAACCGGCAACATCAAGCCGG
>CAYYDL010000082.1:0-13378 GCA_964470545.1 uncultured Hyphomicrobium sp.
AGTCCGTAGCTTTTGTTGTTCCGCGCATACTCATCGTTGCCGATACGGATAAGCGTCGCCTCGAGCAGATACACGACCGCCGCCAGCACCTTTTCCCGCCTCAAACCCGAAAGAGCGAGATGCTCGTCCACTGTCGCCCGCACCTGAGGCAGCACGTCGGCGAAGGCAATCATTTGATGATATTTCGTTTCCTCCCGCATAGCCCGGAATTCCGGATGATAGCGATATTGCTTCCGTCCGCGCGCGTCCCGGCCTGTGGCCTGTATATGTCCGTTGGGACTTGAGCAGATCCACACGTCCGTCCACGCCGGAGGGATGACGATTCTACGGATGCGCTTGAGTGTCGCCGCGTCGCGGACGGACCCGCCTCGTGCATTCAGGTATTTGAATCCCTTTCCGCGCCGCCGACGGCGAATGCCCGGATCGCTGTCGCTCACATAGGTCAGCCCTGCACTTTCTGCGGCTTCCTTCGTGTCGGCTATGACCTCAGTGGCAGAAACGTTGACGGTCAACATGCGCAAGCCCGGCTTTAGCATTCGTCGCCGATAAACACGGCGCGAAGCCGGGCAGTTCCACGATGTCGCTGCGAGAAAAATCTCCGCGCCGGCTGCGCCAGTCGCTAGCCCAGCTCAGCCACTCCTATGAAAAATATATATCGGTATCAAAAGTCCCGCAGGAACCAAGAGGCGGCCAAACGTTCCTCAGCGCCGAACGTTTCGTCCACTTCCTGGCTCTGTCATTTTGCGATGCTGTTCGGCGAGGATGCCGGCAGGCGTAATGTTCGCGATGGCCGACTGCAGCTTGTTATGCCAACCGCTGACGACGTCTCCCTCGCCCTTCATCATCGCATTGAATCCCGTGGTCGCGACGTCCGAGGCATCGTCTTTCCTTTCTTGCCCTATTTTGGTGTCCATGAGGTCGGCGCGCTCGAAGAATTCCGTTTCGGTCGCTCCCGGCATCAGACAGGTCACCGTCACGCCGATGTCCTTCAATTCGGCGCGCAATGCGAACGAAAAGGAATCAAGAAACGCCTTCGATGCATTATAGACGGCCTGGTATGTTCCAGGCATAAACCCGGCGATCGATCCAGTAATGAGAATCCTGCCCTTCCCCCGATCCCGCATATCGCGCCCGACCCGATGAATGAGGTCCAGAGTGCCAGTAATATTTGTGCAGATCACGTGATTGATGTCGGAAAACTTCTGGTCGAGAAATCCCTTGCCGAGACCGCGACCGGCATTCGCCAGGAGAGCATCGACGGGCCGCCCGCCGATTGCCTGATAGAGCTTTGAAACGCCTTCCGAGGTCGAAAGATCGGCTTCGACAGGTTTGACGGAAACACCGTGCGTCCGCAAATCTTCTGCTGCGGTTTCAATTTGCGGCTCGTCGGCCGCGACGATCAAATCAAAGCCATGCTCCGCGCATCTGTGCGCCAGATGGTATCCGATGCCCGTTGAGGCACCCGTCACGACCGCTAGCGGGCGGGACGACGATTGAGGCTGCGAGGTCGCCATTATTTTGCACTCCAGATTCTATGAACCAAAGATTCCACAATTGCCCGCGTCGATCGAGGACGGGTCCACGGATGTACTTCTCTAACCGGCAGGCCGAAAGAGCAGCCAACCGACAAGCCACCACACGTCCTCACTTCGCCTGATAATAGGGAACACCTTCGGGAGCCGTCCGCCCGGATGTATTTGCGTTTCGTCCGGCAAGATGGCGGCTCGGCGAAGGACGGTTGAATCCATTCGGAAAGCCCGTCCGATTGCTGAAGTCGCGCAATTTTGCGGGCCGTTTAGACTGCGCCGTCAGCTTGCTTGCGGCAAGTAAATCGAGAGCAGTGGCCCCCAATACAGCAAGCAGCGCCCTAGAAACGTTCTTGCGCTTGGGGTTTGTATCATCGGAGATCGAAGCGAGCGCAGCGATGTCCAGCGCATCACCCGCGACGCGAGTCCATAAACCACATTTCTTCTCGGTTGAAAGCGTCACGATGCCGGATATCACCTCGCGCGCCCCAAAAGCACGGATAACCATGCGCGATGCTGAACTGTCGACGCCGAGCGCACGGCCGATTTGCCGTGGCGCGATGAGTTCGACAAGTCCGAGGCCGATACCGAACCATCCGAGGCACTTTGCGAGTTGATCCGTCCGCGCGACACTTCTAGGCCCAGAACTGATAATTTTCGGATCGCTCGGCGCACGCGTAATATTGCTAAGCATATTCATTTTCTTGTCACCAGATTACGGTTTGAGAACGACCTTTACGCAGCTGTCTCGCTTGTCGCGAAACACCTTGTACATCTCCGGTCCATCGTCGAGGCTCGTCGTATGCGTAATGACAAATGACGGATCGATCTCTCCTTCAGCGATGCGTTTCAATAGATCGTCGGTCCAGCGATTGACATGCGTCTGCCCCATCTTGAATGTCAGCCCTTTGTTCATCGCCACGCCCATCGGAATCTTATCGACAAGTCCGCTATAGACGCCCGGGATGGAAATGGTTCCCGCCGGTCGGCAGACATAAATCATCTCACGCAGCACATGCGGCCGGTCGCTCTCCATCATGACCATCTGCTTCGCGCGATCGACCATCGTATCCGGTTGCGAAAGCGAAACATGGCTTTCCATGCCCGTCGCATCGATACAGATCTCGGGGCCCTTGCCGCCGGTGAGCTCATTCAATCGCTCGACGACGCTCTCCTCCCCGAAGTTGATTGTGGTAGCGCCGCCCGCTTCGGCCATGGAGAGGCGCTCGGGCAATCTGTCGATCGCGATGATCTGGTCCGCGCCGAGCAACAGCGCGCTCCGAATGGCCATCTGACCGACGGGCCCGCATCCCCATATCGCAACCGTGTCGCCTGGCTGCATGTCGCACTGGGCGACGGCCTGCCAACCTGTCGGGAAGATATCGCCGAGGAACAAAACTTGCTCGTCCGATAGACCATCGGGAATTTTTATGTGGGTTTTATCGGCGAACGGCACACGCAGATACTCAGCCTGGCCGCCGGGATAACCACCCGTCAAATGGCTATAGCCGAAGAGGCCCGCCGTCGTGTGACCGAGGACCTTATCGGCAAGATCCTTCCTCCGGTTGGTCCGTTCGCAAACCGAATAATTGCCAGCCTTGCATTGCTCGCATTCGCCGCAGAAAATCGTGAACGGAACGACGATGCGGTCTCCTTTCTTTAAATGACCATTGACGCCAGACCCGACCTCAACGACTTCCCCCATCATTTCATGCCCCATGATATCTCCGGGCAGCATCGCGGGAATGAAATTATGGAAGAGATGGAGGTCTGAGCCGCAGATGGCACAGCTTGTTACCTTGATGATGGCGTCCCGCGGCTCCTCGATTTCTGGATCGGAGACTGTATCGCAACGAATGTCTTCTTTTCCGTGCCACACCAGCGCTTTCATGCTGCAACTCCCGCTCGCTCACTGACGCTCCAACGTCACCTGGGGGATATCGTTCCGCGCCGCGCGGTTAAATCGACGCGTCAGTGCGCCGGGATCGTCGGCTCGAAAGTAGCGCCGTCTCGCTGGAGGTCGAGATGCTTCGCGAGTATTCCGGCAACCGCGCCGAACTGGACTCGCCCGATGGAACTCGGCCGGCAGTACCGTGAGAATACCAGTATCGGGACCTGCTCGCGCGTATGATCGGTTCCCTCCCACGTCGGATCACAGCCGTGATCAGCCGTGATGATCACCAGATCGTCGTCTCTGATGGCATCCAACAGGACGGGAAGCCGGTGATCGAAATCCTCAAGTGCCGCGGCATAGCCGAGAACGTCACGCCGATGACCGTAGAGCGTATCGAAATCGATAAAATTGCTGACGAGAAGCCCCCCATCACCGAGACTATGAAGAGCGTCCATCGTGCGATCGAAGATTTCCGCGTTGCCATGAGCTTTGAAGACACGTCCGGTCCCGCGATGCGCGAAGATGTCATCGACTTTCCCGATCGTCGCAACGTCGCGGCCGGCGTCGCACACCCATTCGAGGAGGGTCGGTGCAGGAGGTCGAACCGAATAGTCTCGGCGGTTTCCTGTCCGCGTGAAGGACGATGAGGCATTCCCGAGAAAAGGTCGCGCGATCACACGGCCAATTCGATACGGATTGAGAAGATCCCTCGCGATCTCGCAAAGGACATGTAACCGCTCCAGGCCAAAAGCTGTCTCATGGACTGCAATCTGAAACACGCTGTCCGCTGACGTGTAACAGATAGGCAGCCCGGTCGTTACGTGCGCCTCGCCAAGTTCCGAAATGATCTGCGTGCCCGACGCATGACGGTTTCCCAGTATTCCCTCAATTTCTGCACGCGTACAAAATGCCTGAATGAATTCCTCCGGGAAGCAGGGCACGGTCCGCGGGAAATAACCCCAGTCGAATTGCACGGGAGCACCAGCCAATTCCCAATGGCCCGATGGCGTGTCTTTGCCGCGGGATGTCTCAAAGCCACAGCCGAATTGCCCGATCGCCATTTTATTCCCAAGTCCCGGTGGAACTCGGCCGGTGGCCAGTTCGCAAGCCGCTCCGAGCCCTAACGCATCGAGATGAGGAAGGCTGAGAGATCCGCTGCGTTCTCCCGCCAAATCGCACGCGCCTTTCCTGCAGGCCTCCGCCACGTGGCCAACAGTGTCCGCACCAAGATCCCCGAACTCAGCTGCGTCGGGACCGCCGCCAATTCCGACTGAATCAAGAATGATGAGGATGCCGCGCGGCACCGAAATGCCTCCATGAGGGAGCTATGTAACGACCAGGGGCCGCGTTTCCGCGACAGCGCCGCTGTAGCGGCGAACGATAGAGGCACAGAACTCGGCAAATTCGTCATCGACTTGCGGCGGGCTCGTATGATGAGGAGCAATGCCGAGATGCTCCGGCGTAAAACAGAACGTCAGCGTGACGTCGAAATCGCTGAGGGCCGCCATCTGACGATCAAACCATGCAACCGCATTTGGGCGAAAACTATCGGCCCAGGAGATGCCGGTGCGAACATGACGGACCCCGAGCTGCTTCATCCAATTCACGGCAGCGTCGAGACGATGATCTTCAAAATGGAACCATTGGCAAAGGCCGAGTTCAGGCGTCAACGCCGCAAACGTCTCGAGAGCGCGCTTTGGCCTGCCGTGTTCGTCCAAAAGACCCATGTGGAAATGCCGGTAATAGGACGATCCTTCCGCCTCTTTGTGCCGCGTCATCGCTTCCCAGCTCTGCGGCAGATCATAAAGGCTGTACCAGTGAATCCGTTCAGTCCGTCCAGCCAACAGCTCAGCGGATCTCTTTAGACCCCATTCCTGCACTTCTTCAGCGCCGAAGGACGAAACCCCGACCTCCGTCACCCAAAGGGGAAGATCACATATCGCGCGTATTTCCTCGAGTTTTGCCGGCCAGTCGCCAATGGTCCAGAGATTCCAATCCAGGGGAAAGCCATGCACCGCGACGATATCGATCTCATCCAAAACGCCGAAGGCCTGCATTCGCTGAATGAATTGCGGATCGATTGGCGAAATGCCGCCCAAGACTTTCTTGAGAGAAGGACACTCGCGGCGAATGGCTCGCGCCGCAAGAATGGCCATATGCGCGAAATGCTCCCATTGCGGGTCGAGGTCCGGATCCCAATGAGACTTGTTGTTCGGCTCATTCCATATCATGACAGCTTCAATCATCACCCGACTCCGTCACAACCAGCACTGCGGTGAGCCTCTTTGCGGCAGATGTAGACTTCCTGTTCCGGGTGTTCGAGGATTTTGAAACCGGCGCTTCTCAGCATCGCCTCGCTGCAGGCGCGGTTCGGCACCCACCAGTTTGTCGGATCGTGTGCATACCGGCGCTCTATGAAGTGCAGTTTTGGATATCCAGGCTCATCGAAGTGCTCCACCGCATTGAAATCGTAGTCGGCCGAGACCTCGGCAACATCATCGACGCCGCGTTGCATTGACTGGAAGACCAGGAGGTCGTCCGCAACGTGCTCGTGGATGCGGTCGAGCGCCAGCAGAGGATGCCTCAGGTGGTAGATCACGCCCATGAACAGCACGAGGTCGAACCGATCATGGATCTGATCGACGTCATAAACAGAAAGCTTGCGAAAAGTGATCTCATACCCCGAAACACGTGCTGCCAACTGCGCTTGCGCCAAATAGCGTTCGTCGGAATCGATCCCCGTGACGCTGCGTGCTCCAAGACGCATCATCTCGATGGAGTAGAATCCCGCATTGCACCCGATATCCAGCACCGTGCGACCCCGCACCTTGTCGCCAATCGCTTCCTTAAAGCGTTGCCATTTGATCGTCGGATAATCGCCAAGCGGATGATCCGGTGCCGTCTCGACCGAGCCGAGACGTAGATTATGGAACCACGGCCGAAGCTTTTCCACGCGTTCAGCCAAATCTTCTGGAACATTTCTCGTCAACATGAGCCGGGCCTTCCCACGGTGTCACCGAACTGCGCTATAAAGCGTTGGTACTCGATCGCCGGCGGTGGAGGGCTGAGCGCCCGCATAGCATCGCGATAGCCTGTGGGTGTCCCGACATCTGCGTACGCAGTGCCGACCTTGAACCCGAAGGCTTCGCCGCCCGCTTTGAGATATGCGTTGACGAGCGTACCCAGATATTCGTCTGCCCGTTGTCGTGCGATCCAGAGATGATGAAGGTCCTGAAAGACTGCGCCGGTCAGTTTGATGGCGCCCCACACCCAGCGAGTCTTCGGCTCCGCCGATTTGACCTGGATTTCGATGACGCGATTTCTCTCGTCCGTAACAACAGCGTCAAACAGTTCCGGCTGTTGCACAGGAAAAAGAACAAACGCCAGACCGCAACGCGGCAGTTCGAGATACGCTGTTTTCGGAAACCAAACCGTATCCGGAAGCCCGATCAGCACATCGTCGTTTCGGTCGAGGACATGCACACTTCGAAAAAGCGAGTCACAGAGCCCAAGTGGCTCCGGCTGCACCGCATAGAGGATATCGGCCTTTGAATAGCGGCCGCCGAAATAATGAAGAATATCGGTTTTTCCGGGCGCTATGACGAAGCAGATCTTATCTGCGCCGCTGAGCACCATCCGTTCAAGCAAATGCTCGCTCACGGCCAAGGGATGTTCCTCGCCACCTTCATCGCGGCTGCCAAGCGGCAGAAGTTCCTTGGAGAAGCCGAGGGGCTGCATTCGTGTTCCCCTGCCGGCCGCCGGAATTATGCCCCACATCTCTGAACCTCCGCTGCCATTGAACCCGTCCTGTTGGTGACACCGGAAAGGGCAATGAGAAATTCTTCCGCTCGGCGATCCGAAGTATGTTGCGAAAGCGTTCGCTCCAACGCTGCGTCGCCGATCATGAGAAGTTCGCGATCGCTCATCTGCAGTGCGTCGAGAACATCATCAGAGGACTTGGCGACAATGATTTCCCTGCCCGGCTCATAAAAGTCATCGATGCCGTCCCATGCATCGGAGATAATAGGGGTGCCGCATGCAGAAGCTTCGAACAGGCGACCCGATGGACACCAGCCCATCCGTGCCATGGCGCTTCTCGTGACGTTCAATGTCAGCCGGGACGACGAGTAGAATGCGGAATGCTCGTCGGGCGGCAGATGCCGCACGAAAAACAGGTTCGGCAGCCACGGAAAATCCGCGGGATATTGCGCGCCACCCATGACGAATTTTTGCCGGTCGCTCCGCAGCGCCGGTCCAATCAGGAGATCCTCAAGCGCCCGTTGGCGATCCGAAGAGTAGGTCCCAAGATAAGAAAGATCGCACGCGTAGCAGTCGCGCAAACCCACTCTCCTGTGGCACCCGGGATCAACATGCCCATAGAGAGGAACGACGCATCGCGCACGTAGCTCACTTTTGAGACATTCGCCGGCAGCACCCCCCGTAAAACTCAGGACAAGATCGAAGGATTGAAGTCCGTCGTGGCCGATATAAAAAACGTCTCGTCCCGCCCGAACCGCAGCGAGCGTCACCGGAGTATCGAGATCGTAAAAAACATTGATGGCCGCTGCACCCGCAGCCAATTCGCGTGCCCGCAACGCGTCGGAGCAGAACGACGTGGAAATCACCGCATCCGCTTCCCGGACTTCGCACAGCGCCGTAGGATATATATCGCTCCAATCAGAGTAGAGGACAAGTTTCCCATAGTCGATTTCATGAATATCCCGCGTTTCTGCGTAGTACGGGACATCACGTTCAAAGAACGTAACGGTGCAACCTTTCTTATAAAGGGCTTCGATCAATCCGCGCCACAGAGTGGCATGCCCATTACCCCATGAGGACGTGATCGACAATCCAAAGACAACGATCTTCATGCTGCCACCTTCATGTCGATCAACCTGCGCCCCGAATTGTCGAGCGCAATGGCGGTGATCGACGCATAAGGAACGTCGACCTCCCCCCAGGCACGCAGCGGCAATGAGCGGCAAGCCAGGATCACCGCGCGGATGAGTTCCGCGTGTGTGACCAGCACGACGTTGGAACCCGGATATCGTTCGGCGGTCCGATCCAGATGTCGCAGGATCCGCGCCTGCGCTTCTGCCATGGTCTCACCCAGAGGCGGCCGAGTGTGCTCCCGATGGGAATTCCAGGAGCCCCAGAGGGGATCTCTTCTCAGTTCTGCAAACGATCGGCCCGTCCACAAACCGAAGTCGATTTCGTCGATGTCCTCCCGCACTTCAACGGGCGTTGAATGTGACGCTGAGTAGGGCGCGATCGTTTCGAGGCACCTGCGCCTTGGGCTAGACTGCAGCACGCCCGGGGCTTTCGGCAGACAGGATGCCAAACCCTCCGCCTGCGCCCTACCACACGCGGACAGCACATTTTCGGACCGTCCGGCCAAATGCGTGAGGCCGAAATCGAATTGGGCATGCCGAACAAGTAGGCAGATGGTCATGCGCCATCACTCTTCGCCGGCGATAAAGCGAAGCGTACGCGATCGCGCCTCGCTATCCGGAAACTGCTGCGGCGGTGACTTCATGAAGTAGCTCGACGGCCCGGTCAGCGGACCGCCGATCCCGCGATTTCGTGCTAATTTCGCGCAGCGAACCGCATCGATGACGACGCCGGCGGAATTAGGCGAATCCCAGACTTCCAGTTTTACCTCGACATTCAGGGGAGCGCCGCCAAAAGCGGTGCCTTCCAGCCGGATGTAGGCAATCTTTCGATCGGAGAGCCATTGCACATGATCGCTCGGACCGACGTGAATGTTCTCTGCGGCTGGAGGTTCGTCGAACAAGGACGTCACCGCGCGCGTCTTCGAAAGTTTTTTGCTCTCGAGTCGCTCTCGTTCGAGCATGTTCAGGAAATCTGCGTTGCCGCCGAAATTGAGCTGGTAGGTGCGATCGAGAAGCACGCCACGCTCGCGGAACAACGTCGCCAATGCGCGATGAACAATCGTCGCGCCGACCTGACTCTTGATGTCATCGCCGATGAGCGGAAGTCCGCGCTCGGAAAATTTGCGTGCCCACTTCGGATCCGATGCGATAAATACCGGAATACAGTTTACGAATGCGCAGCCCGCCGACAAGGATTGCTCGGCATAGTACTCGGTCGCGCGTTGCGAGCCGACCGGCAGATACGACACCACGACGTCGGTCGCCGTCTCTTGCAAGACATCGGCCACCGGCACCACAGGCTCGGCAGATTCCGGAACCGTCGGCGCAAGGTAATGCCCAAGACCGTCGAACGTCGGGCCGCGTCGCACGATGCAGCCCATCGCCTCCACATCGGCAAATTTCATTGTGTTATTTGGCGGGAGAAAAATAGCCTCGGCAACGTCCTTCCCGACCTTGTCGCGATGGATGTCGAAGGCACTCGCAATCTCGATGTCACCGACGGAGATTCCGCCCACATCATGATTCATCAGTCCCGGTATTGGCGTATTGTCCGGGCGATCTCGATAATACGTTAAGCCTTGAACAAACGCCGAGGCGCAATTTCCGACACCCACCAATCCCACTCGCACGGTTCGCGATGAACAGAGATCGTTCGGCATCGGCTGCTCTCTCACCGGTGGACATTTTCCAGATTGGAAACCGATTGATTTTTCATTGGTTCCCTCGCGTCCGAACCCATCGGAACCGAAAGGAATTCAATGCGGTTCAAGTCGCAAATGATTTTTCTGGAGTCGAAAGATGAGTGACAGCCGCAAAACCGTGGATCACAAAACAATCCGCCAGTGGATCGAACACCGCCAGGGTCGCCCCGCAATCGTAAAGAGTACGGAGAAAGATGGCGGTGGGCTCCTCCGGGTCGACTTTCAAGAGCCGGACGAGTCGCTCGAGCCCGTCTCGTGGGAGCACTTCTTCGAGATCTTCGATTCACGCAAGCTCGCATTTCTTTACCAGGACAGGACAGCCGAAGGGAAAGAGAGCCGCTTCAACAAATTTGTGGAGCGGTAACGCTCGTGCTGATCTGTTGGATGTGGCAAGCCGGACGTCACACCGAATTCAACCGTACTGTTTCGGACACTCCATTAATTCTTTCGCGTTCACGGCGGATTAGAATGGGAGATGGCTGAGCCCATTCCGGTTTCGTGGACGCGAACCATGCAACCGTCTTGCTCAGCCCTTTCCGCAGTGACACCTTCGGTGTCCAGCCAAGCACATCCTTTGCCAGGGTGATATCGGGCTTCCGTCGGCGTGGGTCGTCGACAGGCAACGGGCGATAGACCACCGGCGACGGCGAGCCCGTGAGTTCAAGGACCGCCTTCGCGAGTTCTCCGACGGTTATTTCGTTCGGGTTTCCGAGGTTGATCGGACCTGGTACCTCGCCCTCCTTCAGCCCAAGGGCCAAGAGCCCGGAGACCAGATCGTCGAGGTAGCAGAAGGAGCGCGTCTGCGTTCCGTCGCCGTAGATCGAAATCTCGCGGCCATCGAGCGCCTGGGTGATGACATTGGACACGACGCGGCCGTCGTCGGCGCGCATCCGAGGACCGTAGGTATTGAATATCCGGCAGACGCGCGCATCGACGCGTCCGGCGCGCAAATAATCGAAGCAGAGGGTTTCGGCAGCGCGTTTACCTTCATCATAGCACGCCCGTGGTCCTATCGGATTGACGTTTCCATTGTATTTCTCTGTTTGTGGATGGCTCAGCGGGTCTCCATAAATCTCGCTTGTCGAGGCAAACACGAAGCGGGCACCGAGATCCGCCGCAAGGGAAAGAAGATTGTGCGTACCAACGACGCTGGTCATAAGCGTGTGAACAGGGTCGGATTGGTATTGAGGCGGCGACGCGGCGCACGCGAGATTGAAAATAATCTCCGCCCGCAGAGACCGGGGAAGCGGATCGATGACGTCCGCATGGATAAACCTGAAATTCGGTGTTCCTTGGAGATGCTCCAGGTTCTCCAGTCTCCCACTCTGAAGGTTGTCCACCCCGATGACTGAAAATTGCCGCCGGACTAGCGCATCGCAAAGATGCGAGCCGATAAAGCCAGCAGCACCGGCAACGATCGCCCTGTGACCTTCAGAGTGTCTTCCCATTCCATTCTCCATCGATATTCGAGTCTCTAGTGAACGGCCTGCAACTCTCTTCGGCCGTCGGATGCCGGACGGGGCGCCGCGTCCGCGACGCCAAGAGGTAGGATTCCAACTCCTCCGCACGGTGATCGGATGTATGCTCAATAACGACACGCCGACGCGCGCATTGTCCGATGCGGATACGGACGGTATCCGGAAGATTCAACGCCGCGGCGACGTCTTCTGCATTTCGGGCGACAATGATTTCGCGGTCGGGTTGGAAAAAGCTTCCCAAGCCCGCCCACTCGTCACTGATGATGGGCGTGCCGCAAGCTGCCGCTTCGAACAGCCTGACGCTCGGGCTGTACCCAGCGGCACGCATATCCGCGCGTGTAACATTTAACGCCCAGCCGAGGCTCGCGTAGAACTCTCCATGCTGCGAAGGCGGTACATGCTCGATGCGCTCGACATTGCGGGGCCATCGGATGCTCGCGGGGTACTGCGCGCCGGCGACAACGAAATTTTTGTCGGGCTGTCGCTCGGCGATCTCGATTACAAACTTTTCGATGGTGGGCTGCCGGTCGGCACTGTAAGTGCCAAGGTATCCGAGATGCCAGCGTTGCTCACGCCGTGCATCAGGCTTGTAGGCGTTCAAGTCCGCGGAACAGTAGAGCGCATGCGGTGCTGTCGCGCCCCAATTTCTGTTGAGCGTTTCGAGCGTTGGCCCTCCGGTAAAGGATAAATAGAGTTCGAAGCGCGGGATTTGCGACGTTGAAAGATAGCTGCAATCTTGCCGTCTCAAGGCGCCCAAAGTCGCCGGCGTATCTATGTCATAAAATCCCACGCAGCCCTTTGCACGTTCAAGGACCCAGTCGATCACCGCAATTCCGTCAGGTACAAACGAGCCGATAATGACAGCGTCGGCGGAACGGATTTCAGCAGCGTATCTCGTCAGCCCGTCGAGGTCGCTATAGAACTCTAGATTACAGTATGGAGGATTTTCTAGATCGCGGTGACCAGCATACCAGGCTACATCGCGCTCCAGAAAAAGCACACGGTGGCCTCGCCTCGCAAGCGCCGAGATCAACGCGCGGTACGTTGTTGCGTGCCCGTTGCCCCATGACGACGACAAACTGAGTCCAAGAACCACAATGTTCAATGACGGTCTTGTCATGCCAGCGCTCGAACCTTCCGTGTCTGAATGAGGTCACGAAAAACGTGCTCGACGATTTCTGCACGTTGCGCGTACGTGTGTTCGCTGAGGACGCGGGCGCGGGCCCGCAGGCCAATGTCCCCCGCCCGCTCTTTCGTCAAAGTCGAAAGTATCCGCACGACGTCCTGCGCCCGATCGGCGATCAAGACTTCTTTTCCTGGCGCAAGGAAACGTTCGATCCCCTCCCAGCCATCCGTAATGATGCAGGCGGCGGCGCCAGCCGCTTCGAACACGCGCGTCGCTGGAGAAAATCCCGTCGTCGCCATCGACTCGCGCGAAATGTTGATGACTGCAAGCGGCGAGGAGTTGAAAGCATTGTGCTGTGACGTCGGCAAATGGCCAATGTACGCGACGTTAGGAGGAAGTCGCGAGGGCTCCCATCCCGCCCCTGCCAGAAGAAATTTTCGATCCGTCAGCCGTCGCGCCGCTTCGAAGAAGAAGGCGTCGACTCGTGCTTCGCGATCGGGAAGGCGATTTCCGAGAAATGCCAAGTCGACGGCGAAACGCGGCTCTGGCTCAACAGGAAAATGCGTGCAAGGATCGAGCGCATTGTAAATAGGAATGCATTGCCGCGCACCGACGCGGCGATAGGCTTCCGCGACCGGCGCGCCGCCGCCATAGGTCAGGACACAGTCCAGCTTTTGTACGGCAGCCCGCAACGGATGCTGGGCATTGGCGTCGATCTCGGCAAGCGTCGCCGGAGCATCAACATCCCAGAACGCCGTG
>CAYYDL010000083.1:0-3487 GCA_964470545.1 uncultured Hyphomicrobium sp.
TCGAGCTTGTCGCCGAGCACGAGCCGGTTGTCGTCTTGCACCGACGGTTTTCCGAAGAAGATCAACCCGACGTATGTGCAGAACAATTTGCGGGCGAGAAGATCCTTCACGCGGGCGGGCAGTTGCCGCATTCCGTCGAGATAGAAAGGTAGCCACGGTATCGTATGCCCGCATTGAATCTGGAATCCGCCCCGGAAATCCTCCCCGCCGAAGACGAAACGTGGAATGAGCAGATGATCGCCGATGCCTGGGCTGTAGGTTGGCTTGGTTCCGGCAAGTTTCCAGAGTGAACCAGACGCCATCACGCGGATATTGTCTTGCAGACCTCGGCCGAGCAGGCCCGATGAATTCGCGAGCCCGGCTGGCCAAGCGCCATCGCGGGAATTCAGCAGAATACGAGGCGTCTCGAGCGCTCCGGCTGCAACAATGAACGTGTTTGCTTTGATAACGAAACGCTCGCGGGATTGCGTATCGATGCACTCCGCCAATGCGATCCGATCGGATTCCGGTGAGCGCCGGAGCGCGATGACCTTCGTGTCATAAGTAATTCGGTAGTTCGGCCGCCTTTCGACTTCTGGGAGGAGGCGGCTCGAAAATTTGTAGATGCTTCCCGTTTTACAGCCATGGATGCAAAGGCCGCACTGGCGGCAGACGTTTGGCGCATCGGGCCGGGTCTCGATCGCTTTGCGGTTTGGGATCGGGCGAATCCCGCGGGGCTTTAGCTTGGCGAGCCCTTTCACAAGGTATTCATCGACAGGACGCAACGGAATTGGTGGCAGGAATTCTCCGTCGGGAAGTTCGTCCATTCCTTCCTGCGTCCCGCAGACACCTATCAAACGCTCGACAGATGAATAGTATGGCGCAAGGTCGTCGTACCGGATTGGCCAATTGACGTCGCCGTCTCCGACGTCCTTTGCGCGGAAATCGCGTGGTGCATAACGGAGAGAAACGCCGGCCCAGAGGTTCTGCTTGCCGTTGAGCCGGAAGATCTGACGATTGCGAAAGGTCGATGCCGACTGCGCTGTGGTGGAGGCCGTTTCGCCACGAGCGTAAAGGCGCGCCGCCGGCGCATTTTCGTCGAAGTAGGCGTCTGCTGGAGAAACGGGCCAGGGCTTGTCCGGAGCAATTCCGAAATGCTCGTCCTCCTCCGGCGAACATCCATTCGTAAAATATTCGTCGCGGATAGCGGGACCTTGCTCGACCGATAAAACCTCATGGCCAGCCATCGCGAGCCGATATGCGAGGATGCCGCCTGCAGCACCAGTTCCAATGATGCAGATATCCGCCTGTTCTATTCGTGGCATAACTTACGTCATCATTCTCGCGCGAAAGTCATCGGACGCGTAGTAGCAATAGTCGAGAAGATTGTTGAGAGTCATAAGGGACGCGGCGGGGCGGCCCGCCGTCCAGCGAAATTGTCCTGCGTCGGTGTCATAGGTTCCTGCGGCAAGTGCCGCCTCGAGCGCGCGGTTCAGAGTTCCGTTTTGGCGGCAGGCCGCCAGGATCTTGGAAAGTTTTGGCATAAGCTGAGATCGATGAAGATGCCGACTTGCGAGTTCCCGCATCAACAGCATCGCTAGTCGGTTCTCTTCGTTGATTGCGTCAACGTACCGGAAACTTTCCGGCAGTGTCCGATTGTCGATGAAACCTGCAATGGTGTCTCTGAGCGTCGTCGCAAGCGGACGTGATTTGTACGCCAGTTCGCGTGCCGCGCGAGACGCGTTTGCCCAATAATAGAGTGGCAGTGAGCGAGTGAATTCGCGATGAATCGGATTTTTCCAGAAACCGAATGTCGCAAGCGAAGCGGCATCCATTGCGGCGGATGCAAAGACCGGAACGATCGGCGGTATCTGATGCGGTATGCCGAGGCCCGTCTGATCCGACAGCGCGCGCTGAAAGTCCAGGTTCGAGAGGTTTGCACCACCAAGGATATACTGACCGTCTCCGCTCGTCAGGGCTACGATGTGAGCACGGGCGACATCCCGAACATCGCAGAATGAATGTCCGCCCTGGGCGACGATCGCCGGATTTTTTTTCAAGCAATGCCAGTGAACGAGGAAGGTCGTCGTCACCTTTGTTTCAGGGTGCGCACCCGGCCCGAGCATCAAGCCGGGATTGAGAATAACGACGTTGCTGCCTCTTTCGCGCGCGGTGCGTGCGAGCCGCTCACATTCGATCTTGGAACGGTCGTAGGCATTGAGGCGCGTCTCCGCCACGGCGTTTCTTCCAGTCTCCTCGTCGAAAGCGATCGGATCTTCACTTCCTGCGACGGCCGACATCGACGATGTGAAGACGACGCGCGCGTGCGGATTAGCGTTCCCGAGTGCGCGGAAGAAGCTTTCCGTGATCGAAACGTTCTGGCGGGAATATTCATCTATCGCGAGACCCGGCTGCCAGTTTCGTCCGGCGGAAAAAACGACTGCATCGATGCCGGTCAGAGCTGTCTCGAGAGCCGATGTATCATTGAGGTCGCCGATGGCCGTTTTTGCCGACGCGGGTCGTTTGGTTGCAGAGGTACGGACGAACGCCGTTACGTCATGTCCGGCGTCGAGCGCGGCTTGTACGAGATGGCCGCCGAGATATCCCGCCGCTCCTGCAATGAGAACTCGCATCGCGCGCTCCGTACCCTTCGTTACCAAATTACTCGGCGATCTTACGGATGCAAAACCGCGTATGCGCTGCTGACCTAGAAACTCTAGACAGCCCGTAACGGTGCGCACGTTGTACGCGATCATTGGGACGGACGGCTGACGATCCTCAGTGCGTTTTCCGAGGGTCGGGATAAGACTTAATGACCGCTTCGCTTGCTTATAGATACATCAATGGTGCCCCAGGAGGGACTCGAACCCCCACACCCTTGCGGATAGCAGATTTTGAGTCTGCCGCGTCTACCGTTCCGCCACTGAGGCAAGCCGCCCGGAAAAGGGCGGAAGCGGCGACTTATAGCGGCCACTGACGCTACGTCAACGCGGGGATGCCGTTTTTACTTCAGGGTGTGCGTCACCCGGCCCGTGGCGTGGTGGTGCTCGACCACCTGGATTTTCTCGCCGATTTTCAGATTGCGCGATTTATAGGCCAGCACGCGGACAAGTTGTCCGTCGTCGAGCCGGACGATGACGTTTTCGCCGTCGGCCGAATTCTGCTTCGAAACCAGGGGCTCGATGTCGGTTACGGTACCGCCGATGTTCTTGTTATCGACCTTCAGGTCAAGCTCTTCGTAGCTGAAAGCCAACCCGATGGCTGCGACGACGGCGAGGCCGATGGCCGCCTTTTTGGCGCGGTCGATCCAGAGTGCTCTTTCGAGCCGCTTTCGTGTTTCTTCGCGCAAGGGCCCCTCCCTAGTCGGGCTGCGTGTACCAGACCTGTGACCAGGGTGTCACCCATGCCATGAGGGATATCCCGCCCTCTCTAAAAGAGACGGATGTCATGCCGCTTTGGCGTAGCGGTCCACGAGCTTCACGATATCGGCCATGATGTCGTTGAGCTG
>CAYYDL010000084.1:0-4841 GCA_964470545.1 uncultured Hyphomicrobium sp.
CATAAAATGAGTCATCACTTCATTCACCTCGACCGGTTCGGCAGCGATGATGATTTCCGGCCGGTCGGCGTGAACGCAGATCTGCTGCGCGCCCAATTCGCGATTGATGGCATCAGCACATCCGGAGATGATCGAGACGACATCTGCGCCCTTGCCGGCGTCTTTGTCGGCCAACAACGTCGTGCGCTTCAATTCTTCGGAAAGATCGATCGCCCGCTGCGTCTCCTCGACGGGGATGCGCCAATGATCGCGAATGCGAAGCTGAGACCAGATCTTCTGGGCGGCCGGACGCCATGACGTCTCGGCAATGGCATCCTTCAAGTAGTGGTACATTGTGAGCGGCGCGTTGTTGTAGGGCAGCAGGCCCGACATGACCGCCATGTCGTTCATTCGGTCGCGCAGCAGCGTGCGATGCATTGCGCTGAGCTTGTCGCGCAACAGCATGTCGTATTCGTTCTTCAGCAGATAGAACGTAATGGCCTGCTCGATTTCGGCCTCGAGCACGCGAAGATCCCAGGGCTTCGAGATATAGCGCAGGATTTCGCCCTTATTTACGGCATCGATGGCGCTGTCGAGATCGGCATAGGCCGTCGTCAGCATCCGGATGATGTCCGGGCGCTCGTTGCGAATCCGATTGAGCAGGCTGACGCCGCTGCGGCCCGGCATACGCTGATCGGAGATCACGAGGCCGATGTTGTGATTGCCTGAAAGGATGAGTGTTTCAGCTTCGTCGGCGCTTGTCGCCGTCAGGACATCATACTTGGCGCCGAAAGCTTTCTTGAAGTATTTGACGGCCTGTGGCTCGTCGTCGACGATCAGGATCTCGACGGGCTGGTCAGTACGAAACGACTCCATGAGAGACCTGGTTTTCTTTGTCGGAGGCAATCGGAAGGTTGAAGCGGAACTCGGTCCACTCTCCAAGACTACTCTTAACAGTCAGTGAACCCCCGTGGTTGGCAATGATCCGGTGGCTCACGGCCAATCCCAATCCCATGCCTTCGCCCACGTCTTTCGTGGAGAAGAACGGATCAAAGATCTGGGTTTGGATTTTGGGGTCGATGCCCGTCCCATTGTCGCGTACCGAGACAATCAGCTGGCTACCTTCAACCTTCGAGGTGATGGTGATTTCAGGCTTCCGCTGTTCCTCGACGGCACGCACGGCGGCAACGGCGTTCACGATGAGGTTGACAAGGACCTGGGCAATTGTCGATTGCGATCCGAAGACTTCATCCTGAACATCGATATTTTTCGTTATGGTTATTCCTTTCTGAACGTGCGCCGTAAACCGGAGGGCATGATCGATGGCGGATTCGATATGGAAGGGACGCGGATGTTCGGGGCGTTGGGGCGCCGTAAAACCGCGAAGGTCGGTCACGACGCGGTGGATGCGGTCATATCCGGCGTGGATATCCTTCAAAGTATCGGCCGTGTCCGGATCTGACTGAATTGTGGGATCGCGCGCTGCGAGCTGTAGGGCGGTGCCCATGAAGTTTAGTGGATTTCCAATTTCGTGCAGCAAGCCCGCGGCCATCGTCCCGAGGGCGCTAAGGCGCGCGTTCTGGACAAGCGCAGCTTCGGTTTCGCGAAGCTGTTGCAGGCTTTGCTTCAACTCGGCGTTGGTTCGTTGGAGGTCGCTTTCGAGCTGAGCCGCGCGGATCAGGTTCGCGATGCGGGAGCGCACTTCGAGGCCGCTGAACGGCTTAATGAGGTAATCGTCGGCGCCGTGTTTCAGCGCGATAATTTTGGCGTCTTCGTCGGCTCGGGCAGTCAGGACGATGATCTTAATGGCGCGCGTTTCGGCTCTCTCTTTGAGCGAACGGCAAACTTCGAGTCCACTGACGCCGGGGAGCATGACGTCGAGCAAAATGAGGTCTGGCTTATGCTCCTTGGCTTTTTCCAAAGCCGTGATGCCGTCCGGCGCCTCGATGACGCGATAGCTCTCGCGGAGCATCGAAACGAGATAGCGACGCATGTCCGGCTCGTCGTCGACGACGAGCAGGAGAGGGAGTTCGGGTCGGCCGTCCTGCTTCTGACGTTCGTTCGGTATGTCCGAGGCCAGCGGATCCGGTGCTTCAGTGACAAGAATAGCGCTGGCGGAGGCTTTGCGATCGAATGTTCGCAACGGATCGTCGGCAAGCCGATCGGATTTCTCTTCAGAGGTGCTCATATCTAATTGCGAGGCCTCGACTGCATGAGGGAAACGTAAAATGAATGTCGTGCCATGCCCAGTGTCGCTGGTTGCCGTAACGTTGCCGCCGTGGCGCGTGATCAGTTCACGTACGAGGGCAAGGCCGAGGCCGAGACCCTGGTGACGCCGCGTCGCGGAGCCATCGACCTGATAAAAGCGATCGAAAATATGCGGGAGCTGTTCGGCCGGAATGCCAATACCGGTGTCTGAGATCTTGACAGTTACCATCTGACCTTCGTCGGCCGCCAAGATGTCGATCCGTCCTTTCGGCGGCGTGAACTTGATGGCGTTCGCGATGACATTGCTGACGATCTTCTCGAGCGCATCCTGGTCGGCATTGATAAGGAGATCGCCGGTCGGCTCCTGGAGATCGAGGTGGACGCCTTTCAACGCTGCGAGATGCTTCATCGACGCCGCCGTGTGCTTCAGGAAGTGGCCGATGTCGATCGGCTTCTTCGACAGTGCGGCACGGCCTTCCTCAAGGCGAATAAGGCTCAGAATGTCGTTGACGAGACGCAGAAGACGCAGGGCATTGTTTTCGATGACGTCGAGCAATTGCTGTGCCGAAGGACCGAGATTGGCCGCGTCGACCTTGAGCTTTTCGACAGGCGCGAGAATCAAGGTCAGAGGTGTTCTGAGTTCGTGGCTGACATTGGCGAAGAACTGCGATTTGAGGCGATCGAGCGCCGACAGCTCCTGATGCTGCGATGCGAGCTTGTATTTTAAGCGGAACTCGTTGAAGCGACGGCGATAGTTGAAGTGAACTGCGGTGACTGAAATGATGCAGGTCAGCACGAGGAAGTAGAGATTGTTCAGCAAGGTGTTTGTCGTGTCGGCTGCGCTCGGCACGCAAGAGCAGGCGATGACATAGATGCCGAGCGTCGAAATGCAGAGGAGGGCTGCTTCGAAGGGCTGCATCGGCGCAAGGACGCCGACGGCGAAGAGTATCAGGAAGAGACCGTTGTAGTAGGTCGAGTTCGCGCCATCGGTGATGCCGATGATCACTGCGATCGACGCAACAGCGATCAGCAGACCCGCCATTGTGAGATAGCGAACGTAGACGGCCGTTTTTTCCCAGAAGTGGAGAGCATAAAGCACCGCGATCAATCCCGCCGCGACGAGGCGAATGACCGTGAGGGTGCCGAGCTGGTCGTAGTAGGTGATCCGGTCGAGCGCGATGCCTGCCGGAATAAGGACGATGCCGAGGATGCAGGCAACCTTCGACTGCCTCAGCCGAAGCTCGTGCTCTTCGGCCTCGAAGGCGCGCTGTAAGGCGTTTCTGTCGTCCATTCGGCTAGGCGGGCGGTTTCTCTATCTCCAGAAAGACGTTGATACCGGTCTCGTCTGTATAAATCTTTAGCGGCCCCAGATCGGGTGCAAGGCGCTCCATATCCGCCTCATCGCGGAGGACAAGGTGCCATTCCATGACATGTTCCATCAAACCCTTAACCGGATTTGAGGAGTGGACGTTCGTCACGATGACCCGGCCGCCTGGTTCGCACCACTGATAGAAAAGGCGGACCAGTTTGGTGCAGATGCGATCGGACAGGTAATCGAACAGGCCGGCGCAATAGATAATGTCATATGTCTTGGGGTTCTCCGGAAGCTCGATGGCTTGGCGGAGAAGCTCCTGCACCGTCTTGAGAATGTAGGTGACTTTGGGCGGATCCTGCTGCTCGTCCGTGATCGTCTCGATCTGTCGCTTCGCATAGGCGAGCGTCTCGGCGTTGAAATCGAGAAGGTCGAACGAGAAACGCCGTGCTTCGGGGTTCTTCGAAAAGAAGAGCTGCAGCTCCTGCACCGGGCCACAGCCGACGTTCAGAATGCTCACTTCCTTGTTAGCGCCAGCAGCCTCTTCGGCCGCTTTCGAGAGCATTTTCTCAAGCATATAGATACGGTTGCGATGCGCTTCGGGCGGCCCGCCGTTCAACAACCAATCGTTTATGATCTGACCATAGGTGGTCTTTCCGCCGCGCTCCTTGCGGAACATCATATTGACCATTTCATAGTCGCCCGCATACCCGAGCGGCTTTGAGTAGACACGATTGAAGAAGGGCGAAGCCATCATCAGAGGCAGCAAGTCGCGCTGGGCAAGCTGTTTGTGATTTTCGACTTCATCGACCTCAAGTTGACGGCAAGCATTCTCTAACTCCAGAAAGAGTTCCGTCAGGCGAGGCATGACTGGGGCCTTCACCTCTTCGAAGCGTGCGGCGTCGAGAAGGGTCGTGTTGGTGCCAGGCTCGCCTTCAATCGCGAGGTCCACCTGATCGAGCCAGAAGCTCAGATCGCTAAGGAACGATCTGAGGTCGGCAACCCTAAGCTGATAATTTGGATCGAGCTTATTGACCCGCTCCCATTCCTCGACAAACCGGCCGACTTCGGCACCGAGGCCGCCAGGCTCGGAAACGATCGTGTCGACGGCAGACCATTTGTTGACGAGAGTCGCGGAGACAACGACCAGGATGCTTGTCGTGACGATTCCCGTGACGACCGCATCGCCCTGATAAACCAGATTTTTTCCGCGCCGAACCTTCAGATCGCTGAGCACTTCGCTCGTCTGGACCGGCGAGAACGGATTGTAGATTTCGAAAACGATATTGCGCCGCGAGAGCTTGCTCAGAGTGCCCCGAAAAATTGTGCCCTGGCTGCTTCT
>CAYYDL010000085.1:0-1664 GCA_964470545.1 uncultured Hyphomicrobium sp.
CGGGTTGGCATCCGACATCGCGATGGTGGCCGCCATCGGATCGAAGACGTTCTTGAGATTTTCGGGCTTCAACTTGATTGTCTCGGGCGATGGTTTCTTGTTCGGAACGAGCGCCACCGAAGATACCCCAACGCCGTTGAAGCTGATCTTCACTGAAGTCACTTTCTTTTTCGATTTGTAACGCATCTCGAAGGCTTCGGGACGGGGACCTGCGCCTTCCAGCGCACCGCTGCCGGAAAAGTTGCCTACCCACTTAAACGCGCCAAAGAGAGCCGAAATCTCCGTCTTGCCCACGGCAGCATAGGATTTGCCTGCGAAATGAGCGTCGAAGCGGTAAACGCCGACGTTGAAGCCGTCGAAAGAGAGCCGATAAACGGCCGAGACTTCGTTGGGCCAATTGGCGTCCGCGGCAATCCCGCGGTCCGCCGGCAACGTGGTAGCGGCAACAGCGATAAGGCCACGGACCGCGTTCCGCCCTCGCGTACCAGCACCCAAATTTGCCATCTTGCGTCCCTGCCAACCCCTCGGCAGCTTGGGGTGGTACGCTGAATTTGCGACTATTCTTGGACTTGGAGTTTCCCGGCCGCACGCACCGGCGTCTTGACGGGTGTCGGCCCGGTAAACTATACACCCATCCGAAACCCCGCAGCCCCGGCTTGCGGGGCACTGTTTTTTGCTGCAACAGCAAGTTTTCGATCGACCGCCCCGGTTTGAGGGTGCGGCATAGGAGAGTGTTATGACCAGGCGCTGCGAGTTAATGGGGACTTTGCCCCTCTCGGGCCAACTTCGGAGCCACGCCGAAAACAAAACGAAGCGCAAGTTCCGTCCGAACCTGTGCAACGTGACGCTGATGAGTGACGTGCTCGGCCGTAAGGTGCGTTTGCGCGTGTCGGCGCGTGCGCTGAAATCGGTGGAGCACCGCGGCGGCCTCGACGCCTTCCTCCTGAAGGCAAATAATGATGAGCTGTCGCAGACCTGCCTGAAGCTCAAGCGCGAGATTCAGAAGGCGCAGGCGTCCAAAGCGGCGGCCTGATCTCAGCGAATTTCTCGAGCATTCAAGCCCGGCGCCCTATCCGGCTGCCGGGCTTTCGCTTGCTCAGACTCCCTCAACAGGAACTGCAGGAGCAGCGTCCGCTGCAGCACGTGGTTGAAGTTGTCGTCCGAAATCATCGTGATCAGAACATCGCCGCTCTTCAGGCGCGTGGCAGCAAGACCTTCCATGTTGTCGATATTGTCGGCCATGTCCGCCTCAATCAGCGTCTCGCCTTCGAGCGTTCGGCCAGGTGCCAGCGCCTCCGGGGCGATCCGCACGAGGCGCATCTCGACGCCTTCGAGCCAGCGAAAGCGCCGCTCCAGAATGAAAAGCGTACCGTCTTTCAGGCTCGAAACATCCGTGACGTCGAAGTCGCCGACATTGACGAGATGAAGGGTGCGTGGGCGTGCATTCGTCCATAGCCACCCGGTGTGGTTCCGCGACAGATCATAGAGCCTCTCGGAAAAAGCGATGGGGTCGCCCTTGTAAGGTCCTCCTCTCATCACGGTCAGCGCTTCAAGACCCTGGTTGGCGCGCATGCGTTTTGCACCCGGCGGCAGGGGAAGAATTCCGCGGTAGCTTGCGATCCCGTCGGGCGTCAAATCATAGCGGCCGATCCGGTGACGGCCTT
>CAYYDL010000086.1:0-1964 GCA_964470545.1 uncultured Hyphomicrobium sp.
GAGCAACGTGACGCAACCGAAACAGCAAAAGGAGCTTGTACCATCCGTAAACCAATGCGCCCCGAGCCTCAGAGCCGGGAAAATTCAGGGCCCCGTATCAATGACCAAATCCGGGCCCGGGAAGTCCGTCTCATCGATGAGAACGGCCAGAACGTCGGCGTAATTTCAAAATTCGATGCGCTCACCCGCGCCGGGGATGCCGGATTGGATCTCGTCGAGATTTCTCCCGACGCGGAGCCGCCGGTCTGCAAGATCCTCGATTACGGCAAGTACAAATTCCAGGAACAGAAGAAGGCCGCGGAAGCTCGCAAGAACCAGAAAATCGTCGAGTTGAAAGAGATCAAGATGCGTCCGGGCATCGATGATCACGACTACGACGTGAAGATGCGGGCCATCAAGCGGTTCTTCGACGACGGTGACAAGGTCAAGATCACCCTGCGCTTCCGCGGGCGCGAGATGGCCCACTCGCAGCTCGGCATGGCCGTTTTGCAACGCGTGAAGGCCGACACCGAAGCGATCTCCAAAGTCGAAAGCGAGCCTCGCTTTGAAGGTCGCCAAATGGTCATGGTGCTCGCACCAAAATAGCGGGAGTTATGGCGGGGTCGTTTGCCCCGCCTTTACCCTTCTAGAGACACCGCCAGACATCATCTTGCGGACGTGCACGGACGGATTTAGCTTCACCCGATCTTCCGCCCCGAGCCCCAGAGGCGCGCAATGGGTGACGAGCAGCCATTCGATTTCTCGATTCTCGAACGTATCGGCGCGCCATTTCGCCATTTCGAGGCAGGAGAAAAAATCTTCCTCGAGGAAGACGATGGGAACGCCATGTACATGGTGCGCTCGGGACGCGTCGACGTCATTACCTACGGGATCGTTCTCGAGAACGTGCGCGCGGGCGGCATCTTCGGCGAAATGGCGTTGATCGACGACGGTCCGAGAAGCGCTGCGGCCATGGCCGCAGAGCCGACGGAGGTCGTCGCAATCGATAAGCCGACGTTTCTCGCCGTCGTTCGCGATGACCCTCAGTTCGCCTTGAGGGTAATGGGCCTCCTCGCGACCCGTCTGCGGCGAATGAATAAGCAGGTCGGATGAAGTCACCGGCAGCCATTGCCCTGCCGCCCGTGACTTCGAGCCTTTAAGGACTTAGCAGCCGTGATTGATCATGCAACGGCGGTGGCGCCAGTTGCCCCAGCCCCAGCGCCGCGCGCAGATATGGCGCCAGCGCCAGCAATAACGCCCATACCCAGCCTTCGTTACGAGCGATTGGTTTGTCCCAATCCCTTTCAGGGGCGCCAGCGTCGACGCTTGTGGGGTCGAAGCCGCCGCAGTCAGGCCAATCGCGACGACAGATGCTGCCAAGAGTGGTGCAAGACGCATGTTCAACTCCGTTTTTCGAAAGGCATTACACGCCGACGAAGCGTGCAAAACCTACTTTTCATTTTATTCGCTGAATAGGCACTGAATGCCAGTTTCGAGTCCACAGTTCCAAATTTTTCAAAATGTATCCATAACGGGAAACCACAGCGGCGCATCAATTTGGTGCTTGCTTAATCGAGGTCCACAAGGCCGAGTGCTGCCAGCGAGATGAATGTGGCGATCATCAGTATCCCTACAACACCGACGAGTGCTGGATAGAACGCTGCAAATACGATTCCCGCGCGCCACCCTGCTGCCGAACGTAGACTAATAACGGCAGTCGGGAATGCGGCAACGAGGAGAATCGCGACGACGAACGGATCGAGTTTCATAGGGTCAGACTCCAGTCCCAGCCGTACCTCGGCATCTTGCCAGACCAACCGATCGCCACCACTCAACTCCCGTCAAAAGAACGCAATTGAAGATAAACCGGAGCCGTCGCACCCTTCATTATGCAGCAACATGGCTATTGTCTCGAACTTCAGGGCCCTTGCCTCGGCTTGCTGAAATGGCCAAATGGCCCCCGATGAAGTGAGATTTAAAGAACC
>CAYYDL010000087.1:0-7589 GCA_964470545.1 uncultured Hyphomicrobium sp.
CCGGAAGATCATCACGGCTGTCGGTCGGCACAATCCTGCTCTCCATACGCGATACGCGTTTCGAACGCGAGCATAGCCCCGTCCTCCGTCGTCTCGTCAATGAGGCGTATCGAGCAGCCTGGCAGCTTTCCTTGATGGGCGCGAACGCGTCGAGAGTTCGTTAGCCAAACAGCGATTCGATCCATGATCGCGGAAGCTGTTCCAGGCGATAGACGAGACCCGGCTTCAAAATGAACTCTCCGGTTTGAAGCGCATCGAGGTCAAAGTCGCCATTCCACTGCCGCGGCGCTATGCCGGCGAAAAGATATCGCCGCCCGAAATCGTCGACGACGGACGCCGGGATGTCTCGATTCGCATAAAGGCCGACGGAAGGTCCGGTGGGCCTCGCATCATGGAGCAAGAAATATTCGAGGTGCCGGATACGCTTGGATCCTGCAAACGACATGCTGTCCTCCCCAAACACGAGCGGCTTATTCGCCGTTGTCTTGTTTTGCGCCGCCTTCGGACGGCCGTGGCATTTCTCCTTCGGCTGCTGGCTCACCACCTGCGTTCACGTCCAAAACCGTCTTCACGCGGTGCGAGATCCGTGGCGGATGGAAAAGGATGCGCGCTATGGCGTCGAACATCGTTTCCGTCTCGCTAGGCCTTTCAGCCGTAGGCACCGCACTTCGTTTGCTCAATGCGGTTCTGCCGCCTTCGGAATTGGCATCACTTCCGGCTTTGCACTCTTCGGGGAGCCGGCAAAACTCCGTAGACGTCTCTTCAGCAGCGGCGTCGAGATAATCTGCCAAGCTCACGATGCTGCAATGCCGTCCCCGGCGCGCGACGTATCTGTCATTTCTGGCGCGAGGTCGCATCCCAAACGCTCGACGAAAGGTAAGCCGGATCACGAATGCGCTGAGGGACATCACAACGGATTGCGTGATCCGGGCATGGTGCACCGCACTGCCGTGGCTCGCTGGCCCGTGACGATGGTCCATAGCCGACAAACGACAGCGCACTCGGCAGAGTGATGCAATTCTGTGCAAGTCCCCGAGTAGTGAATCGAGAGCAATCGAACTAGAGTAGAAGTACGGGAGCGTGCATTCGGGTACTCTCCACGGAGGGGCGCTATGCTTCAGGCGCTGACGCGGGACACGATGCGCGGCATGCCGGCGCCGCGATATGTCATGCTCGGCTGCGCATATCTCGCGGCGTATGTCTTGCTCGACTGGCTGAGCTTCGTCGATCCTCTGAGTGCTTTCGGAATTACGCCCTGGAATCCGACGACGGGCGTCAGCATTGCGCTGGTCCTGGCCTTCGGGCGCACGTTCATTCCATGGCTGTTTATCGCGCCCGTGCTTGCAGACGGTTTGCTCCGGCAGTTCCCTTTGCCGCTCGACGCGGAAATCGCGGTCGTTGTTCTGCTTGGAGGGACCTATACCGCAGCGATCTTGTTCCTGACGCAAGATGACGGACGGTTTTCACCAGCCCTTCGGTCTAAGCAGGATCTGATCTGGCTGCTCGGAACGGCCGCCGTCACTGCGATGGTTGCAGCAGCCAGCTGCGTCCTTTTTCTGGCGACGCTTTCGCTCGTCAGCCTTCACCAGATTGCGCGCGCAATCATCGGCTGGTGGGTCGGCGACATGATCGGCATCACCGTGATGACGCCCTGCCTTTTGATCCTTTTTTCAGGACGCTCTGTCTTTCCCAAGACGCCCGAGCTCCTGCTGCCATATGCTGTCATGATCGGCGCGCTGTTTCTGATATTCGGCCTCGCGACATCTAACCCGTCCCAACTCTTCTATCTTTTGTTTCTTCCGATCATCTGGATCGCGGTACGCTTCGGACTCGAGGCAGTGACTGGCGCGCTCGTCGTCACTCAAGCGCTGCTGATTGCGGTCATACAACTGACGGGCCATAGCGACATTGGCATTACCGCACTCCAAACGTTAATGCTCGTCCTGGCATTGACGGGACTGCTCGTCGGCGCCCTCGTCACCGAGCAACGCAGTACGCAGCGAGAGCTCTGGCTGCACCGGGAAGCGCTCGGTCGCGCCTCGCGCGTCGGAACATTAGGCGCGCTCGCCGCGGCAATCGCCCACGAAATCAATCAGCCGCTCGCAGCAATCGGAAACTACGCGCGCGTTGGTCGGCAAAATTTGCGGCGCGACGTTATCGATCAGGCGGCGGCAATCCGCACGACCGAGCAGATCATAGAGCAGGTCGATCGCGCCGCGGCGGTGATCCGCTGGTTGCGCGATTTCATCGGTGCAGGCAGCTCTCGCTTCGAAGTCGTCTCCGTGCAGGACCTGATCCGGCGGCCGGAATCCGTTTGCCGCGCCGAGCTCGAGGAGCACGGAATCGGACTTGATACAGTCATGCCGCGCGACCTGCCCGAGGTAAACGTGGACCGTCTGCAGATCGAGCAGGTCATCACCAACATCATTAAAAACGCCTCGTAAGCGATCGCAGCCGCCGGCAATCGCGCCGGCCGCATTGTCATCGAGGCCGCAATCGACGGGCACGCGTTTATCGTCATATCGATTGCGGATAACGGGCCGGGTTTCGAGCCGGCCCTTTTGGAGCGGCCCATTTCACCTTTCACAACGACAAAGCCCGACGGCATGGGGCTCGGTTTATCGCTCAGCCGTTCCATCATTCAATCCCATGGCGGACGGATGACATTGGGCGGCAACCGAACCGGAGCGCGCGTTTCCTTCACGTTGCCCACCGCCGGCAAGACATCGGCAGGCGCTGCGCCATGAAGATTGCCATCATTGACGATGATTCTGCAGTCCTTGATTCCCTGGGCCAGCTCCTGACAGGCGCGGGGCTCGACGTCTGTCCCTTTCAGTCGGCTGAAGATTTCATCTCGGCGGCGGTCGAATCCGACGTCAGCTGTGTCGTCTCGGATGTACGTCTTCCCAACATGACGGGCATTGAGTTGCACAATGAGATTGCTCAGCGCTTCCCGACGCTACCCGTCATCCTGATCACGGGGCACGGCGATATCTCGATGGCTGTCACGGCCGTGAAAAACGGCGCCCTCGACTTCATCGAAAAGCCGTTCTCGGACGAGCAGATCGTTGCAAGCATTCGCAACGCCATGGATGTCGGCAAGCGAAAGAAGATCGATGCGGACATCCGGGCGGAATTTTTGGACCGCGTTGCAGAGTTATCCCCGCGGCAGAAGCAGGTCATGGATTTTCTCGTGCTGGGTCTCTCCAACAAGGAGATCGCCCTAAAGCTTGGTTTGAGCACGCGAACCGTCGAAAACTATCGCGCGTGGGTCATGGAAAGAATGCGGACGCGGAACTTGGCGGAACTCGTGAGGCTTGCGACATGGCTCGACGGATCACACGGATGATCTCGTTGAAGCATGTATGCAGCGCTTGGCGGCCGCCGCCACCGGGTAATTACGCGTGCCTAGAGTAATTCTACCCTAGTATCCTCTCCCTCCTATCGTTGCAATTTTTCCGATGCAAATCTGACCACCTGTCAGTGTTCAGTTTTGAACGCTGAGCTGGCGCAAGGGGCGGGCATGCAGAGGACGCGCATGCGTTTGAACTTTCACGGTGCAAGCCGGGAAGTGTGGCATTCTCTATGCGGTCTATGCCCCTCGGCGGGGAGTTCCATTCAAATTCGGCTCCCCTCCACGTCGCGGCCCGACAGGTTCCAGGAGGGGAGAAGATCATGGAAGATCAGAGTTCGTCAGGAGTCAGCTACGAACGCGTAGGTGACGAATACTTCAAGGCACGCGGCCTGCAGCGCTATGCAGGTATATGGTCATTGTGGGCACTCGGCGTCGGCGCAGTGATCTCCGGACATTTCTCCGGATGGAACTTCGGGTTCGGCACCGGAGGCTGGGGCGGCATGCTGGTCGCCGGCGGCATCATCGCGGTGATGTATCTTGGATTGGTCTTCTGCATCGCCGAAATGAGCCCGGCGCTCCCGCACACGGGTGCGGCGTATTCGTTCGCGCGCTCGTCGATGGGACCGTGGGGCGGATTCATCACCGGCCTTTGCGAGAACGTTGAATATGTCGTGACGCCGACGGTCGTCTGTTATTTCATCGGCTCGTACTTGAACGGCATCCTGGAGACTGCGGGTATAGGAGCGCAGCCCGAACCGCTCCTATGGATAATCACGTTCCTGATCTTTTTGGCGCTCAATATCTTCGGCGTCGCGCTCTCCTTCCGGGTGACGCTGATCGTGACGTTGCTCTCGCTCCTGATCCTGATCGTGTTCTGGGTCAGCGCGATTCCGAACATGGACTTCAGCCGCTGGGCTCTCAATATCGCACCCGACGGCACGGAACTTCCCGAAGGTAATGGTCCGTTCTTCCCGTTCGGCTGGGAGGGCGTTCTCAAGACACTGCCCTTCGCCGTCTGGCTGTTTCTGGCCATCGAGCAGCTTCCTCTAGCCGCCGAAGAATCGGTCGATCCGAAACGCGATATGCCTAAGGGCATTATTCTCGGCATGTGCACGCTTGTCGTCTCTGCTTTCATGATTGTGCTGTTGAACCCGTCCGTTGTCGGCGTCGGCGCATTCAAGCTTTCGACGTCCGGCGAGCCGTTGCTCGATGGGTTCCGCGCAATCTACGGCAGCAGCGCAGTCGTGCTGTTGGGTATTGTCGCGTTGACAGGTCTCATCGCGAGCTTCCACACCATCCTCTACGCGATGGGGCGGCAGGTCTACTCGTTGAGCCGCGCTGGCTACTTCCCCACCGCTTTGTCGATCACCGGACATACGCTGAAGACGCCCTATGTTGCGATGATCTCCGGGGCAGTGCTCGGACTTGCCTTGATGACGGTCGTCTACTTCATCAACAAGGACCAGATCGGTACGACATTGTTGAACATGGCGGTGTTCGGCGCGATGTGCTCGTACATCTTGCAGGCGGTGTCATTTATTCTGCTGCGTATCAACATGCCTCACATCGAGCGGCCATATCGCAGTCCGCTCGGCATTCCGGGCGCGGTGGCAACGATCGTCATCGCGGCCGTGACGCTCTGGTATCAGCTCGGTGACAGCACCTACCAGCAGGGCATCTACGGGGTGATCGCGTGGTTCGCGGTCGGCATTCTGTACTTTGCGGTGATCGGACGTCACAAGCTCATCCTCTCGCCTGAGGAAGAGTTTGCGCTGTCGAAGGGACAGGCCGAATACAAGACACACTGATAGCTTCTGAGCACAAAATAGCGTCGCGCCGCTCCATCCGAGCGGCGCGATTTGCGTTTCTCGCGATTACGCGCTCAAATCCCGCCAGCTCTTGCTGCGAGAGACGGCGTCATGGAACCGGCGCCGCAGCGGCGTCGCGTCGGCAATACGCGGCTGGTAGGTGGTCGATGCCGTCCTGGGTTCGGGCAGGTCGATTCCGGCTCCGAGTGCCGCAAGCTTCGCGGTGCCGAACGCCGTGCGTTCATCGAAATCCGCCACGGCGACATCGCGGCCGATCATGTCGGCAAGGAATTGCGCGAAGTACCGGCTGCGGGCGAGGCCTCCATCGATCGCAATCGATCCTCCAATCGGCACGTGCCCGTGCATTGCGTCGACAACGTCGGCGGCGCTGAGCGCGATGCCCTCGAGCAACGCCTGGCGCATGTCAGCCTGCGTGGTCGAGGCCGACATGCCAATGAAAAGGGAAGCCGCCGTGCGATCCCAATGCGGGCATGCAAGGCCCGATAGCGCCGGAACGAAAACGACGCCACGCTCTATCGCGGGCGCCGTATCGAACCGCTCAAGGTCTTTCTCGAGGTCTGAAATAAGTCCGAGGCGCCGCGCCCATTCTACAGCCGAGCCCGCATCGTAGACGCCGCCGTCGACGGCATACGTCATTTTTCCGTCGATCGCCCACGCGACCGTCGGCAGCAAACCCTTTTCTGGCGCCCGGGCGATCTGTTCCCCCGTCACCGTCAATGCGAACGCTCCGGTGCCGAAGGTAATCTTGACATCTCCCGACTTCCGACAACCATGGCCGAAGAGGGCAGCCTGCTGATCGACGATGGAGGCTGTCACCGGCACGCCGTTGATGCGGCCGAAATCGGCAACGGTCGAGCGAATCTCCGGCAGGCACGCCATCGGGACGCCGAAGAGTTCGCAGAGATCCGGATCCCATTGGCCAGTCTCGAGATTCATCAATGACGTCCGCGATGCCGTAGTGACGTCGGTCGCGAACGTGCTCGCGAGGCGATCGAGAAAAAATGCATCCGTCGTCCCAAGCCGCAGACGGCCCGCATCCAAAGCCGATTTCGCCACCGGAAGATGATCGATGATCCAGGCGAGCTTCGAGGCTGAGAAGTAAGCGTCGAGCGGCAGACCGGCTCGCGATAGCGTCAACGAGGCTGCGGCCTTCGCTTGCAATCGCGAGACGGCTTCGGCCGTCCGGTTGTCCTGCCAGACGATGACCGGAGACAAAGCCTCGCCCGTCTGCGCATCCCATGCGAGGCAGCTTTCCCCCTGATTGTCGATGCCGATGGCATCCACCGCACCGGCGGCATCAAGGCAGCGCCGGATATTCGCCAGCAGCTCTTCCGGATCGTGTTCCACCCAGCCCGGATGCGGATGGATTTGCTGATGCGCAACAGCGCAGGCGATGTCGAGCGACCCATCGGTATCCGCGACCAGCACGCGCGTCGATGTCGTTCCCTGATCGATCGCCGCTACACGCATTCCGTATCGCTCCGAACTGTTTTGAAATCTGGCTCGTCGAAGCCCAATGTAATGTCTGCTTTCGCATCGGCGAACACCGCGAGCGGCACCAGGATTCGACGCTCTGGCCCCGACTTCAACGGCTGCTTCCGAACCTGCTTGCCGCCGGAATTCGCAACGAGGACGCCGGAAACCGACGCCTTGGCTCGCAATTGCAAGTGATCGAATCCGCCTCCTCCTGGAACGAGGCGCTGGGGAACGACATAGCGGATGCCAGACCCAGGTCTCAACTGGATTGCGGCTCTAGGAGGTGGCAGTTGCCCGTCGAGATCGCGCGCAACGAATTCGCCGATGCGGCGTCCCTCACGCCATGACCATCCTGCTGTCTCCACCGGATGAAGGATGTTTCCAGCGGCAAAGATGCGTGGCTCGCTGGTCCGCGCGAACTGATCGATCGTTGGGCCGCCGGTGCCCTCGTCGATTTGGAGTCCCGCCGACCGCGCAAGTGCCGCCTCCGGCTGGAACGACCCTGTGAAAAGCACGCCGTCACACGCTACATCTTCAAGCGTTCCGTCGGCCGCGAGCAGCGTAACCGCTTCGACGCGTGGCGTTCCCTTGATCGCAGCGAGATGCGTTTTGTATCGGACGGGTATGCCAAGCAGGTGCGGAAGCGCCATCGACAGCCGCCGAACGGTCGGGCGATCCCGGCTCTCGATCATGGCGACGGGACGCGCGCCGATTTTTCTGCATGTCAGCAAGCTCGAAAGGGCCACCAACTCCGTTCCGACGATCAAAGGTCGACGAAATGGCGCGAGATGCTGAAGATAGACATACTCCTGAAGCGCGCCCGTATTCAGAACGCCGGTCGGCCTGTCGCCCGAGACGAGGCGAGCCGATCGCGGCTTTTCGCGGACGCCGGTCGCGAGGATGACACGCTTGGCAATAATGGTAAGCGG
>CAYYDL010000088.1:0-2149 GCA_964470545.1 uncultured Hyphomicrobium sp.
ATGATTCTATCTACGATCCAGGTTGCCTCGCGTTGATCTAAGTCTAGCGCACCAACTCACCCCGGCCATAGAATGTCCTGGAAGCCGTCCGGATGAACTCGCATGGCGAAAAAGAAGCTTTCCGAATACCGTGCTAAGCGCGATTTTACCAAAACCGCCGAACCGAGCGGAACGGCTGCCGTCCGTCCTGCTGAGCATCTCCGGTATGTCATTCAGAAGCATGCGGCCACACGGCTCCATTACGACTTCCGGCTCGAACTTGATGGCGTTTTCAAATCCTGGGCCGTCACGCGCGGCCCCTCGGTCGACCCGAAAGACAAGCGTCTTGCTGTCGAAGTCGAAGATCATCCCCTCGACTATGGAGACTTCGAAGGAACCATCCCTAAAGGGCAGTACGGCGGGGGCACCGTCATGTTATGGGATCGGGGTTTTTGGGCACCGCTCGGAGATGAAAGTCCCGAGGAGCAACTGCGCAAGGGCGAGTTGAAGTTCGTTCTTGCTGGTGAGAAGCTCAAAGGCAGCTGGGTGCTCGTCAAGATGAAGGGTGATCGCTTCGGCGGCAAGCGCAACAACTGGCTGCTCATCAAGCACAAAGACGAAGGCGCACACGCTGGGGACTCCGACAAAATCCTGTCACTCGACCGCTCCGTGGCATCGAACCGGACGATGGAACAGATCGCGGCTGGCCAAGGCCGCGGGCCGGAGCCATTCATCCTGCGTGGGCGCCGCGCGAAGAGACCCGATGCAGTCTGGAACTCCAACCAGGCATCTGACGATAGCAAACCCGAACCTGCACCCGTACCTCAAAAATCCCTAAAACGGATACCGGTTCGCAAGATGGCCAAGACAAAAACGCGAAACAAGAAACCCACCGAAAAGGCGTCCGGAGTCGACACCGTGCTCGGCATCGCCATCTCGAATCCGGACAAAGAGCTTTGGCCGGCGGACACCGCTGGCGCCGTGACCAAGCTCGATCTCGTCCGTTATCTCGAAACGGTGGGAGAATGGATGCTGCCCCACATCAAGGGCCGCCCATGCTCGGTCATACGGGCGCCGGACGGTATAGATGGCGAGCGCTTCTTCCAGCGTCATGCCATGCGCGGCATGTCATCGGAGATCGATCTGGTACGCATCTCTGGCGACCGTGAACCCTACATCGAGGTCAATTCGGTCGAAGGGTTGATCGCGCTTGGACAGATTGCATCGCTCGAGTTTCACCCATGGAATTGCGCACCCTTCGAGCCCGATCTCCCCGGCCGCCTCGTCTTCGATCTCGATCCAGCGCCTGACGTCGATTTCTCGAATGTCGTTCGTGCAGCCAATGAACTGCGGGAACGATTGGAAAAAATCGGCCTCACCGCGTTTTCCAAAACCACAGGCGGCAAAGGCATTCACGTCGTCACACCACTCAAGACACGTCGCGGCGACGGACTCGGGTGGGACGAGGCGAAGATGTTCGCAGGCGCCTTATGTCAGCAGATGGCGCAGGACAGCCCCGACGCTTATCTCACCAAAATGACGAAGAAGCTGCGGCAAGGCCGGATTTTCCTCGATTACTTCCGCAATGACCGTATGGCGACCGCCGTCGCACCACTGTCACCGCGCGCGAGGCCCGGAGCGACAATCTCAATGCCGCTGACATGGGGACAGACCAAGCAAGGTCTCGATCCCAAGCGCTTCACCATCAAAACAGCGCCAGCACTTCTCAAGAAGTCATCGGCATGGGAAGGGTATTCGGAATCAGAGCGCCCCCTGAAGAGCGCCATCAAAAAACTTCTTGGATCATAATGGCCGCTCGCGTGAAAACTCATGCGGCGAGCCGTTCATCCTCGGCTGAGGCAATGCGCAAGCTTGCGCGGCGGACTCACGCTCAGCCCAAGATCAAAGGCGCGATCAAATCGGCGATGCCGACATTCGTTGAGCCTTGCCTTGCGACCCTTGTTGCGACCCCCCCCACAGGTGACGAGTGGGTGCACGAGATCAAATTCGACGGCTATCGCATTCAAGCGCATATCAGCAAAACGGGTGTGAAGCTTCTGACGCGCGCCGGGCTCGATTGGACGGACCGCTTCGGCTCTCTCTCGAAATTGCTCGGCGACTTCCACAATGGCACGGCCATTATCGATGGAGAACTCGTCGTCGAAGATGC
>CAYYDL010000089.1:0-6361 GCA_964470545.1 uncultured Hyphomicrobium sp.
CGCGGTGCTTGAAGATGATCATCACGCTCATCAGCGTAACAGCGACTGCGAGATCGCGGTCTCCCCACAGCCACGATACAAGCGTGACAGCAAGCGTTGCGACGAGAGCGGCAAGCGAGGATATGCGGCCGAGCTTTGCGACTGAGAGCCATGAAATCGCAAAAACGGCAGCCAGTTGCCACGCGAGAGCGATCAGGACGCCAAGATACGTTGCAACGCCCTTCCCGCCTTTGAAACGGAGCCACGCGGGATAGATATGCCCGAGGAACGCGGCGACGCCCGCGGCCATCGCAGGCGCTGCTCCAAGCCAATGTCTCGCTACAAGCACTGCAACGGCGCCCTTCGCTGCATCGAGAAGGAGTGTGGCGGCGGCGAGCTTCTTGTTGCCGGTGCGAAGAACGTTGGTTGCGCCGATGTTGCCCGAGCCGATCCGACGGATATCGCCCAATCCGGCGGCCTTGGTGAGCAATAGACCAAACGGAATGGAGCCCAGCAGGTATCCAAGGATAACCGCTGCAATGGTCGGGAGCCACGAGCCATCGTCCGTCAGCAATGCCAAGGGTGACATGAAGCTCATGACTGAAAATTCTCGCGAGCCGAAGGATCGAGCCCGAGCGTTAAAGCCTAGGTGCGTTCGACGCCAGCGTATTCATAGACGGTTTCACCGGCAACCACGGTTTTGAGCACGCGACCTTGCATTTTGGCTTCGTCGAAGGGCGTGTTCTTTGAGCGCGAGCGCAGCAGATCCTTGTTGACGACCCAAGGTTCGCCGGGATCGAATAGGACGAGATCGGCAATGGCGCCTTTGGCAAGGCGACCGGAATGAAGGCCGAGCAACCGGGCCGGGTTGATCGTCAGCGCCTTGAGCATCGCGGGCAGGGTGATGTCGCCGGAATGCACGAGGCGGAGAGCTGCCGAAAGCAGCGTTTCGAGGCCGACCGCGCCGTCTGCGGCTTCCGCGAACGGGCGTCGCTTGGTGTCCGCGTCCTGAGGATCATGGCTCGAGACGATAATATCGATATCGCCATTTGCAATTCCTTGAACCATCGCTGCGCGATCTTCTTCGCGCCGCAGCGGCGGGCGTACCTTGAAGAAGGTGCGGTAGGAGCCGATGTCGTTCTCGTTGAGCGTCAAGTGATTGATCGAGACACCGCAACTTACCGGCAGTTTTCTGGCCTTCGCATGTCTGACGACGTCGAGGCTTTCCTGACAGCTTATCGTCGCGGCGTGATAGCGGCCCCCCGTCATTTCGACGAGACGGACGTCGCGTTCGAGCATAATGGTTTCGGAAATCTTGGAAACACCCGAAAGTCCGAGACGTGAGGCGACCTCGCCCGAATTCATCGCGCCGCTCGAAAGATAAGGATCTTCCGTGTGGTGGACGACGAGGGCGCCAAAGTCCTTTGCGTAGCTTAGGACATTGCGCATCACGCGCGTATTCACGACGCTCGACTTGCCATTGGAAAAAGCGATGGCGCCAGCGCGTTTCAGAAGACCGATCTCGGTCATTTCCTCGCCCTGCAGGCCTTTCGTCATCGCCGCCATGGTGTGGACGTGGACGAGGGCGTTGTCGCGGGCGCGCCGCTGGATGAAATCGACGAGGGCGACCTGATCGATCACCGGGTTGGTGTCGGGCATAACAACGATGGTCGTGACGCCACCGGCAGCGGCCGCGTGACTTGCCGTCTTCAATGTTTCGCGGTGTTCGTAGCCTGGTTCGCCGGTGAAGACCTGTGCGTCGATCAGGCCCGGCGCGAGAACGTTCCCCTTGCAGTCGACGACGGTCGCGCCTTCGGGCGCGTTACGGCGCAAATGCCCACCGAGATCTGCGATCAATCCGTCCTTGACGAGAAGGCCTCCCGGCTCGTCGCGATTCGAGGCCGGATCGATCAAGCGGGCGTTGATAAAGACGGTCGCCGGGCCGACGCTTTTCGGTTTTTCGATCGGCTTTCTCATTGCGCGTCCTCCGCGAAGCCCGGAAGGTGCGCGGACAAAGCTTCGAGGACAGCCATGCGGACCGCAACGCCCATTTCGACCTGGTCGCGGATCATGCTTCTCGAATGATCGGCGATGGTCGAAGCAATCTCGACGCCGCGATTCATCGGCCCTGGATGCATGACGAGCGCGTCGGGTTTCGCGCGGGCGAGCTTCTCGTGATCAAGGCCGAAGAAATGAAAGAATTCGCGAACGGAAGGAACATAGGACGATTCCATGCGCTCGCGCTGGAGGCGCAGCATCATGACGATGTCGACGTTTTCGATGCCCTTCCACATATCCGTGAAAACTTCACAGCCGAGGCGTTCCGGTGATGAGGGCAGAAGGGTCGTCGGGGCGATGATGCGCACGCGAGCGCCGAGCGCATTCAGCACATTGATGTTGGAGCGTGCGACACGCGAGTGGAGGATGTCGCCGCAGATTGCGACGGTAAGGCCCGCGATGCGCCCTTTCGCGCGGCGGATCGTCAGGGCGTCGAGAAGCGCCTGTGTCGGATGCTGATGCGCACCGTCTCCGGCATTGATCACAGAGCAATCGACTTTCTGAGACAAAAGTTCGACGGCGCCCGCCGCGTGATGGCGAACAACGATGATGTCGGGGCGCATCGCGTTGAGCGTGACGGCCGTGTCAATCAACGTCTCACCTTTGGTGACCGACGAGGTTGCGACGTTCATGTTCATCACATCCGCGCTCAGTCGCTTACCGGCCATCTCGAACGACGATTGCGTGCGGGTGGAGGATTCAAAGAAGAGATTGATCAGCGTTCGGCCCGCGAGGACCTGCCGCTTGCGGCCGTTGTTGCGGATGTGATCGGCGTTTCGGTCCGCGAGATCGAGAAGAAAATTGATCTCGTTTGCCGACAGACCTTCGCAAGTCAGCAAATGGCGGCGCGGAAAAACTTTCAGCGCGTTGGCGTTCGATTTCGATGTCATTAAAGGCGCTTCTATAGGGGGAGTCTTGCGAGGCCGCAAGCGCGGGAGGCGACATCAATCGTAAAGACCTTAACGGAGCCTCAAATACCACGGCTCGTGTGGCCGAAAGGCGGAAGAAGCCGGGGGATGAAATATATCGCTTTTCGTCATCCTCGGACGAGCGCGGCAGAGCCGCGTCGAAGTCCGGGGGTCCAGCGTCAAAGTCGTTGGAGACTCAATATCGAGCCTTTGGCACATCGTACGCTGGATTCCCGATCGGGCTCGCAGGCTCGTCCGGGCGAGAATGACGACTTCTTCTGTCATCCCGGCCGTAGCGCAGTGTAGAGCCCGCACCCAGAAACGCATGTAAGTTCATTCTGGGCCCCGGATCTCGCAAGGGGGGCGCCCGGAATGACAGCAGCACGCATTTCAGATCGGCCCATTCAGTTGTTTTGCTTCAGCCGGTCGAGTGCGCTTTGCAGGATGATTGTCGCGGCCAATTTGTCGATGACCTCAGCCCGGCGTTTTCGCGTCTGGTCGGCGTCGATCAGCATGCGCTCGGCCTCGGCCGTGGTCAGACGTTCGTCCCAGAGCAGAATGGGCAACGGCGAGAGCTTGTTGAGGTTGCGTGCGAGGGCGCGGGTTGCCTGGGCGCGCGGGCCTTCGGTTCCGTCCAAATTGCGCGGAAGGCCGAGCACAAGTCCCGAAACGCCGTGCTCGGCGACGATGGCGAACAGCCGTGCGGCATCGGACGTGAACTTTGCCCTGCGGATCGTCTCGAGGGGGGATGCGATCGTCCGGCGGACGTCGGAGAGAGCGAGGCCGAGCGTTTTCGTCCCGGCGTCAATCCCGATCAGCCGACCGGAATCCGTCGCGGCGGCGCGGAATTGCTCAGGGTCTTCCGTGGTTAGCCCTTGCGGGCCGGGCGTGGTGGTCTGTGTCACTCGGGAAGCCTGACGTCGAAAGCCGTGGGATCGAGAAGTGCCTCTAGCAGCTTCGGCGGCAAATTGGCATTGTCCGAGCGGCCGGATTTGGCTTTCGTGGCCATTTCCGTGGCTTAATGCCTATGGGATGGCGCCCCTTGTTGCATTTGAGGCGCCGGGCCGGTTATGAGAACGGCGCGATCCCCCGATTTTCCTGAAGGGACTTTTTCATGCAGGTCGACGAAGCGACCGTTCGCCGTATCGCGCGTCTCGCCCGGATCAAGGTGAGCGACGAGGAGGCCAAGGGTCTCGAGAAAGAGCTTTCCGGTATTCTCGACTGGGTGAAGCAACTCGACGAGGTCGATACTTCGGCGGTCGAGCCGATGACGCGTGTCGTCGATCAAAAGTTGAAGATGCGCGACGACGTCGTGACGGACGGCGAGATTGCCGATCAGATCACGGCAAATGCTCCGATGTCCGAAGATCATTTCTTCGTCGTTCCGAAGGTCGTGGAGTAGGCGGTGACGGATCTTACCAAACTTACGATGGCGGAAGCGCGGGACGGACTTCGGAAAAAGTCTTTTACCGCTCTCGAGCTGACGGATGCATTTCTTGCCGCGATCGAAAAGGGCAACGCTTCGCTCAATGCCTACGTTCTTGCGACGCCGGAGCACGCGCGTGCGCAGGCGAAGGAAAGTGACAGGCGTATTGCAGAGGGTAAGGCACGTCCGCTCGAAGGGTTGCCCCTTGGAAACAAGGATCTCTTCTGCACGAAGGGCATCCGGACGACAGCGTGCTCGAAGATCCTCGACGACTTCAAGCCGACATATGAATCCACTGTCGGGCAGAATTTGTGGGATGCCGGCGCGGTTATGCTCGGCAAGCTCAACAACGACGAATTCGCGATGGGCTCGTCGAACGAAACGAGTGCGTTCGGCAACGTCGTCAGCCCTTGGCGGCGGACCGGCAAGGACGGAAAGACATCGACGGACAAACTGGTGCCGGGTGGCTCGTCGGGCGGGTCCTCGGCGGCGGTTGCCGCCAACCTCTGTCTTGCAGCGACAGCAACGGACACTGGCGGTTCGATCCGGCAGCCTGCGGCGCTGACGGGGACCGTCGGCATGAAGCCGACCTATGGCCGTTGCTCGCGCTGGGGCATCGTGGCATTCGCATCGTCACTCGATCAGGCGGGGCCGATCGCGAAGACCGTGCGTGACAGCGCGATCATGCTGAAAGCGATGGCAAGCCACGATCCCAAGGACACGACCTCCGTCGATGCACCGGTTCCCGATTACGAGGCAGTGCTCGGCAGAGGCGTCACAGGTCTGCGGGTCGGGATTCCCAAGGAAGACCGCGTCGACGGCATGTCGGCGGAAATTCAGAAGCTCTGGGAGGACGGGATTGCCTGGCTCAGGTCGGCGGGGGCGACGATCCATGAGATTTCGTTGCCGCACACTAAATATGCGCTTCCTGCCTATTACATCGTGGCGCCAGCGGAATGTTCATCGAACCTCGCGCGCTACGACGTCATGCGATACGGCCTTCGCGTCAACGTCGACAACCTGATCGACACCTATGAGAAGACGCGGGCAGCCGGTTTCGGCAAGGAAGTGCGCCGCCGTATCCTGATTGGCACCTACGTTCTTTCAGCCGGCTATTACGATGCCTACTATCTCAAGGCGCAGAAAGTCCGGACGCTGATCAAGAAGGATTTTGATGAGGCGTGGAACAGGGTCGATGTCGTGCTGACGCCGACGACACCCTCGCCGGCCTTCGCATTTGGCGAAAAGTCGGGCGATCCCTTGGCAATGTATCTCGAGGACATATTTACGGTGACGGTGAACATGGCGGGTTTGCCGGGCATGTCCGTTCCCGGTGGGCTTTCGGCGCAGGGCACGCCGCTGGGGCTGCAGCTGATCGGCAAGCCGTTCGATGAAGAGACGCTTTTCCGGACCGCTCAGGTTATTGAAGATTCTGCCGGCCGCTTTCCTGTGCCGGCCGCATGGTGGATGAAGGGCTGAGATCATGGATCCCAAACGTCCTTGGGAATGCGCAGACATGTCCCAGGTTCGCACCGAAATCGATCGCATCGATGCGGCGCTTGTCGATCTCATCGCCGAACGCTTCGGTTATGTCGACCGGGCTTGGCAACTCAAGATGGGGACCCGGGAAGGCGCAGTCGTTCAGTGGCGCATCCAGCAGGTGATCGATCGCGTGAAAGAGCGCGCGGCGGAAAGGGGGATGCCGGCCGAGATGATCGAGATGGTCGGGGCGCAGTGGCGCAATATGATTGGCTGGTTCGTTCAGTTCGAGGAAGAGAAACTGCGGCAGATGCAGGAAGCCGGGGAGAAATCAGGAGCGAACGGTGGGACCTGATTTCCAGCCGGACGTGCCTTTGGGCGAAGTTCTCCTTTATGGCATTCTCAATCCGGCAACGATCATCGTCGCTTTCATGCTTGGGCAGCGCGCCGACGATAAATCCAAGATCATGATCGCCGGATTTGGAGGTGCGGTTGCCGGAGCGGCACTTCT
>CAYYDL010000090.1:0-2251 GCA_964470545.1 uncultured Hyphomicrobium sp.
CCCCCAACCGGGGCCTTGAGGCCCGAGACCTCCATCCGTTTTTTAAGCTAATGGATTGCAAAGGTTCCGCCTTTGCCGGGGGCGTCGGGGACGCAGAACCTCCTCGACAGCAAGAGGAAAGCCGTCTTGCGCAGAGCAGACGGGACGCCCTCAGGCGTCGTGATCCGCGACGAAAGCGAAGTCGAACGTTTCCGGGCCGGAGCCATTCGTACGCAGGGACAGAATGCGCTGCGTCGCCTCCTTGAAGGTCGGCCATTGGGGGCGGCTGAACCGCCAGATGGCATAGGTGTGGCCTTGGATCTTCTGGAACCACTCGCGCCGCCGCTTGAGCGCATCCCCGTGCAGATCGCTGTAGCTGAAGGTGCGGACGTCATCGATGGCTTCCCACACCGAAAGGGTGAGGATAGGAATGGACCCCTCCTCGAACCGACCGTCCGAAATGACGGGATATCGCCGTTCGCCCCAGATCTCGGGATCAGGATGAGCGGTCGGATAATAGGTGTCGTCCCCCATGGCGAGGGCGGCATCTACGAACCCATTCCGTGTCCTTAGCCGCATCAGGATCTCCCGGGCCGTCGCGAAGAACCCCGCAACCTCCGGGTTACTTGGCGACCTGAGCATGCCGAAGCTTGCGAGCGCCACGAGGCGATCCATCAAAAGAATCTCCGCACAATCCTCTGATTCTCAGAGCCGCAAGTCTGCACCATCCATTAAGAATGGCCTTCTTCCTACGATTCGCATAATACAAAATGATTGCCGTCTACGCCCTTCTGATTACTTCTGAAACGTCGCGCCACGCATTGTGACGTTGCCGCCAATTTTCATCCAGGCGCGGCTGGAGCCTGACGGTTCAGATGGGCGGTGATTGGAGCAACGGGCCAAGGCGCGGAACTATCAGAGCGCGAAGCGCCCTGGCCCGTTGCGGTGGGAACCGGGCGGCGTATTACACCTACCCGGAGTACCTCGTCTTGCTCGATTGCGACACGGATCCCCTGCCGGCCTGACACATCGGGGAAGATCGAAACCGAGCACTTCGCATATCGATAGAAACCGCGACGAACCTGGCCTGTCGACGATCGGCGTCTATGCCTTCCTCTCGGCAGGGAACATACGCGCGCCGCTGGTCGAATCCCCTTGGCGGTTTTCAGATGTTGCTATGCGCACAGTCGATGGGGCCACGATCGCCCGACGTGGCCCCCCTCGTTCATCAATCCAGTACGCTGCCGGACGGCGACCAACTCTTCTGATTCACAGCCGCCCAATCGGCAGGGTGTCCGTCGATGCGGCGCATGCGCGCCCCTTCGCGCTCGTGCAGAGTTCTTGGCTCGAGCGGGGTGGTGAATACATTGTCCACAAGCGTATATTCCGCCGCGAGCCGGCCGACCGGTGCCAACGCAGCAGTATCTACATGGCTGATTTCAGCATTGAAGATGTCGTCTCGAAGATGGAAACGAACGACCCGGCCCCAGACGACGTGATCGTCAAAGTCGCCGATGGTGAATTCGCGCTCCAGCCGGCATTCCATCGCCACCGGAGCCCGCGCCACACGCGGGGGGCGGACAACCACACTCGGTGCCTTCTCCACACCCGCAGCATCGAACTCGTCGATCTCGGGCGGATGTTCGAATGCCGTTCTGTGCATTCCATCCGCGAGCGGCAGCGTCACGAGATTGGCGGTGAACTCCTTCGTATCGCGAATATTGACGTAGGTATCCTTCAAGGTATGTCCATCAGACCTATGCTGAATTGAAATTGAGAGAATGGGCGGCTTGCGACAAGCGACCGTGAAGAAGGAGAAGGGCGCCAGATTCGCGATGCCCTCTTTCGAGAGAGTGCCGATCCACCCAATCGGTCTAGGAACGATCGTGGAGATCAGAATTTTATAGGTCTGAACTGCGTCGAGTGTGTCTGCGTCGAGGATCATTGAGGTCAATTCCTGTTGGTTTTGGACGGGCTTGCGATCAAGAGAGAGGCTCACGCTGCCCTAGTGGCATCGATCGTTCTCATCTGTTTGGGAACTCCTTGGTCAGCACAACGAACTCACCTTCACACTCGAAGTATGCCAAGCGTCCGGCGCGGCGCTGCCGGAGCTTCGAATTGGGAGTGCACGCAGAAAGGTCAAGAGTCTGCATGACAATATGATCGTGCGCACAATTAACGCCCGTGGCTAGGTTTTTACGTTCGTAGCCTGCTCATGAATATCAACGGCGTGATCAAGTTGAATCTGCCGCCTGATGACGTGGCACAACGT
>CAYYDL010000091.1:0-1629 GCA_964470545.1 uncultured Hyphomicrobium sp.
GATGCCGCCGATCGACACGACAATCAGCACGCCGATCAAAAGAATGAGCGAGTTCTTCTCGAAGACTTCGTGTTTCATGGCGCGCCCTCTCACTCTGCCGGAGCGGCGACGATGCCGGGGCGGAATTCAGGAGCGGCGGCAACGCGCGGCTGATCCTTGAGATCGACCGGTTGATCTCCGCGGATCGTGCGCCAGACGTTGTAGGCCATGATCACGCCGCCGAGCAGAAAGAGCAGGCCGCCCGTGGCGCGGATCACATACGGCCAATGCAGCGCTTCCACGGTTTCGATGAACGAATACTTCAAGAAACCGAGATGATCGTAGGCGCGCCACATCAGACCCTGCGTGATGCCCGCCACCCACATCGACGTGATGTAAAGAACGATACCGATCGTCGCGAGCCAGAAATGCCATTCGACGAGACGCATCGAGTAAAGACCTTGCCGCTTCCACAGCCACGGCACCATGCAGTAAACCGCGCCGAACGAGATCATCCCCACCCAGCCGAGCGCGCCGGAATGCACGTGGCCGATGGTCCAGTCCGTATAATGGGACAGCGAGTTCACCGCCTTGATCGACATCAGCGGACCTTCGAACGTCGACATGCCGTAGAAGGCGACAGAAACCACGAGCAAGCGAATAACCGGATCCGTCCGGAGACGATCCCAGGCGCCGGAGAGCGTCATCAGACCGTTGATCATGCCGCCCCAAGACGGCATCCAGAGCATGATCGAGAACGTCATGCCGAGCGTCTGCGCCCAGTCAGGCAAGGCGGTATAGTGGAGGTGATGCGGGCCCGCCCAGATGTAGAGGAAGATCAGCGACCAGAAGTGCACGATCGAAAGCCGGTAGGAATAGATCGGTCGCTCGGCGCGTTTCGGAATGAAGTAATACATGATGCCGAGGAAGCCGGCCGTCAGCAGGAAGCCGACCGCATTGTGACCGTACCACCACTGGGTCATCGCGCCCTGGACGCCGGGGAACAGCGGATAGCTCTCAGATCCCAGGAGCGAAACGGGAAGCGCGAGGTTGTTGACGATGTGCAGCATCGCAATCGTGACGATGAATGCGAGATAAAACCAGTTCGCGACGTAGATGTGTGGCTCCTGCCGCTTGGCGAGCGTGCCCATGAACACGAGCAGATAAGCGACCCAAACTATCGTCAGCCAGACGTCGGCGTACCATTCGGGCTCGGCGTATTCCTTGCTTTGGGTGATTCCGAGAACGTAGCCCGATGCCGCGATCAGGATGAAGAGCTGATAGCCCCAGACGACAAACCACGGCGCCCACTTGCCGGGGAGCCGGGCTCGGCACGTGCGCTGAACCACGTAGAGCGAAGTGGCGATCAGCGCATTTCCGCCGAAAGCAAAGACAACGGCCGACGTATGCACCGGCCGCAAGCGGCCGAAGTTGGTCCACGGCAGATCAAAGTTGAGCCATGGGAAGGCGAGCTGCCACGCAATGACATCACCAGCGAGAAATCCGACGACTCCCCAAATGACGCAGGCGATCGTCGCGACTTTGACGGGCCCGTCGAAATATCCGGTGGCGTGGTCTGCCCGAGGGTCCGTCGGATGAGAGAGAACATAGAAGAATGCCGCCGCGCTCGCCGCGAGCAGGAACAAGCCA
>CAYYDL010000092.1:0-2314 GCA_964470545.1 uncultured Hyphomicrobium sp.
TCGATTCATCGGTGCGCGGCAAACCACGCTTGCCCGCGAGATCCAGTTGACAGGCACGGGGGTGCACAGCGGAGCTCCGGTATCACTCACACTGCATCCTGCAGAGGCTGATACTGGGCTCCGCTTTCTCGTTACGAAACGAGGAAGGGTCATCTCGGAAATCGCGGCACATGTCGCTAACGTCAAAAATCTTACACTTTGTACCGTCATCGGCGACGGCGCCGGAACAACGGTCGGAACGGTCGAGCATCTCCTCGCCGCACTTCGCGGCCTCTCGATCGACAATCTCTACATCGAAATCGACAGCAAAGAAGTTCCGATCATGGACGGCAGCGCGGCGGAATTCGTCGATGCCATCGATCGGGTCGGTATTCGCGAACTTGCGGAACCGCGCAAATACATCCGCGTTCTCAAACCTGTTCGTGTGGAAGAGGGTGGCTGCTGGGGCGAGCTTGAGCCACACGCCGGATTCCGCATGGATGTCGAAATCGACTTTTCGTCGCCCGTCATCGGCCGTCAGCGTCTGCAGTACGAGATGAGCCCCGGCGTATTCCGGCATGAACTGTCCCGCGCCCGCACCTTTGGCTTCATGAGCGACGTCGAGAAGCTCTGGAAGGCCGGTCTCGCGCTCGGTGCTGATCTCACCAACACGGTCGCGATTGGCGAAGGCAAAGTCATGAACCGCGAAGGACTGCGCTACCCGCAGGAATTCGTCCGCCATAAAATGCTCGACGCGGTCGGTGATTTGGCGCTCGCTGGATCACCGTTGCTCGGAGCGTATCGCTCCTATAGAGGTGGGCACAAGCTCAACTCGATGGTGCTCCAAGCTCTCTTCGCAGATGCGTCGAACTGGGAGTTCGCTCAGGCACCGCGTGCCCGTACGAGCCGTTCGCCTGTGCAGATGATTTCGGAGAACGTCGTCGCGGCGGAATAGGCACGTTGGCCTATCCGCATCGACAATCCGTCGGTTTCCGCGGCCCGGAATGCACCACATTCTGACGATAGTCTCGCTGGCGGGGGCTGTTAGCAAACAGTTGCGCGCCAGCGATTGCATTTGACAGCGCGGCTTTGAATGCTATCCGCTTGCGGTTGTTGATGAGTTGGCCGGCGTAGACTGCGTGCCGGCCTCGGTGGGAAGCAGCGCGGCGAATGATGATATCGACACGTACCATTCTCAGGTTTTTTGGCGCTGTGTCGGTGCTGATGACGCTGGCGCTCGCCGGCTGTGGCGGACCTAAAATCGATTCAGCCGTGCTCAATCCCGATCCGCCATCGAAGATGTATGGCGATGCTGACGCGCTGATGACCAAAGGCAGCTTCGAAGACGCGGCAAAGAAGTTCGAAGCGGTGGATCGCGAGCATCCCTATTCGCCGGAAGCACGTAAGTCGATCGTCATGGCCGCCTATGCTTATTATCGGGCCGGTAAAGCGCCAGAGGCAATCGCGACAGCCGAGCGCTATGTGGCCTTGCATCCCGGTACGAAGGAAGCACCGCTCGCGCATCACATTATCGCGCAGTCCTACTTCGACCAGATGACCAAGGCGGATCGCGATCAGACGCCGGCGCGGAAGGCGCTTGAGCAATTCAAAATTCTCAAAGCCCGGTATCCGGACAGCGAATATGCAAAGGAAGCGGACAACAAGATCCGCATCTGCATGGATAATCTTGCGGCCCAGGAGATGGAGGTCGGGCGCTATTACCTCGATCGCCACAACTATGTGGGAGCGATCAACCGCTTCAAGACGGTCGTGAGCGATTATCAAACGACGGCCCACGTCGAGGAAGCGCTGGCACGCCTCGTCGAATGCTACATGGCGCTCGGGATTTCGAAAGAGGCGCAGAACGCGGCGGCGATCCTGGGCCACAACTATCCGGACAGCAAGTGGTACAAGGATTCCTACGCGCTGCTGGAATCGGGCGGCTTGGCACCGCGCGAGGATAGTGAATCCTGGCTCAGCAAGACCTGGAACGCTGTTCCGAAGCTCTCTGTGCCGTCGATCAAGATGCCGAGCATAAGCATGGGTAGCGGCTGATTTCGCTTCCGTTTTCAATACCGCATTGTGCTAGATTTCGAAGCGCGGCAGGGGCATTTTCCTGCCGCGATTTGCTTTTCCTCTTGCAGGGATCGCGATGAGCGAAACCAAGTCGAAGAAGAAACGAAAGACAGCCGCGAAGGCCACCTCCGGCAGCGAAACTCCGAAAGCCGAGATCGCGCGGTTAACGGCCGAGATCTCTCATCACGACGATCTCTATTACCGGCACGATGCGCCTGAAATCTCGGACGCAGCTTATGACGCGCTGCGCCGTCGTCTT
>CAYYDL010000093.1:0-3756 GCA_964470545.1 uncultured Hyphomicrobium sp.
GTTAGGCGAGCTGACCTGGGATTTATGGGAGCATTCGATCGGAATCGAGAACCATCGTGCGACGCGCGCAGCACCTCACGAGGAGATTAAAAATTTCGACGTCGGGCCTCCACCAGAACAAACCTGAGGCTGACCAATGCCTCGATTACTCGTTGCCGAATAGCCCCTTTACGATCTTCATGGATTCATATCACCATACCGGTGACCTGTTTGAGGATCATGGTCGAGACGAGGGCGCGCACCTCCTCAATCGGATGGTATTCTCACATCAAATTACAGCGCTAGAAGCGCATCTAGGCGACACTTTGATGAAGGAAGTTATGTCTGATGCAGCAGCCAGGCAGCGCTTGATCGAGCAAGATGACGATCTAGCGAAGGACAAGTCACCCTCGCTCAGATTTTCTCAAGATCGCGGACTAGGTCGTGGACTCATAAGTCCTGAGCCATAGTCGTGTCGAGGCCAGGGCTACTGCGGCAAGAAAGTTGCGCGCGAGTTTGTCGAAGCGGGTGGCGACGCGGCGGAAATGCTTGAGTTTGTTGAAGTAGCGTTCGACCAGGTTGCGCTGGCGATAGATCTTCCGATTGACGGTGCGCTGGATCAGGCGGCTTCGCGTCGATGGGATATGAGCCTTGGCACCGCTGGCCCTGATCAACGCGAGCAGGGCGTCGGCGTCGTAGCCGCGATCAGCAACGACATGGCGGCAGTTCAAGCCGCCAAGCAAATGCGGTGCTGCGTTGAGATCGTGGGCTTGCCCTGCCGTCAGCATGAGCCGGACCGGCAGACCGCTTTCGTCAACGACGGCATTGATCTTCGTGCTTAGTCCGCCACGAGAGCGACCGATGGCGTGATCCTCGCCCCCTTTTTTCCGCCTGCGGCATGTTGGTGGGCGCGGATGATGGAACTGTCGATCAGAGCCATGGATTTCGGCGATTTCGCCGCCAGGGCCTCAAAAACCCTGACCCACACACCTGCGCGAGCCCATCGGTTGAAGCGGTTATAGACGGTCGTGTATGGCCCGTAACGTTCCGGCAGATCGCGCCACGGCGATCCGGTTCTCAGGATGTAGAAGATGCCGTTAATCACGCGCCGGTCATCGACGCGCATGACCCCACGTGGCTTGTTTGGCAGGAGAGGACGGATCACCGCCCACTCCGCGTCGCTCAAATCGAAGCGTGCCATGGCCCCTCCCCGCATCGATGCGGAAGTGAAGCACTGTTCGCGGCCCGCGTGAATCCAGTTTATGAGTACAGAATCTAGTCGAGCGCAAAGTCAGGGAACATCTGCATCTGATAGTGTACCACAACCTTGCGAGGGTCGCGAGCGGCACGCAAGGCGTCCCGCGCCTCGTAGACCGGGTTGAAGACAGGGCTCCCGTGACGGGCAATTCCGAAAGCAGATACTCCTCGACGTTTTGGATGCGGCGCGAAGGCGCGTGCCGGTATCTATCAATCTCTAACTGGAGGTGCGCGCCTGCGTTTGTCGCGCGGGGACGAGAGACGGCTATGATCGAAGATAAGACATTAAATCCGCAAATAAAATTCATTCAATAATTCAATATGTAAATTCCCATGCACTCATTGTGAGCCAGTCCTTCTTTCTCTATCTCCGGAGGTCGGCGACGTTACTTGCTTGGAGCACGATGGTGGGGCCAAATCGGGCATTAGCCGCGGACCAAGTCGCGCGTGTGACGATCATCTATGACGCTTTCGGTCGGAAGGCGAACCTTACCAAGGACTGGGGATACGCCGCTCTGGTCGAAATCGGCGGACATCGGATTTTGTTCGATACCGGCAAAGACCGGTTCGTGTTCCAGCACAACGTCGATACGTTGGAGATCGATCTAACCGACGTCGATTTTGCGGTCGTTTCGCACCGTCATACCGACCACGTAAGCGGTATTTCTCATCTCATCGCGGTCAATCCAGGGGTGAAAATCTACGCGCCAAAGGAAAGCTTTGGAATCTTTGGATCGTCGCTACCTTCCACCTTCTATCGAAAGATGGGATCGCTGCCGGTAGAGCAGCGATATTATGGCGGAACTCCCCCAGCGGAAGTGATATTCGGTTCACTGTGGCCGAAGGCTAATATTACGGCGATTGATCGCACAATGGAGGTTGCGCCGGGCGTTCATCTCATCGCCTTGGGTACTGAACAAGGGGGACCTCACGACCTCCACGAGATTTCCCTCGCCATGCAAACCGAGGAGGGAATCGTCCTGATCGTTGGATGCTCTCATCCCGGCATTGCTCGGATCCTTGACGTGGCGTCTAAGCTCGATGAGCGTATCTTGATGATCGTCGGTGGGCTCCATTTCGCTGCCGCTTCTGACAGCGAGATTGTCGATATGATTATACTCTTGAAAGAAAAATATCGCGTGAAAGGGATTGCTCCCGGCCACTGCACAGGCGAGCCGACCTTTGCGGCTCTCTCCGAGGCCTTCGGCAAAAACAGGCTCTATGCGGGGCTTGGCGAGATAATCCAGCTCCGTTCTGCGACCAGCAATCTAAGAACGGAGGGCTGAAGCTCTAGATCAATTTTATATTCGAATAGACGCATTCGAATTTTCAATTTGGATTTCCCATCGCGGGTCAACTATTCGCTTTGACTCACATCATTGCAAATGTGTCGGAGCGCCGAGATTGAGAACGATTTTGGGACCCAACCAAATGAAAGTTCTGGTTATTGAAGATCATCCCATCGTCGTTTCCGGATACCGGCAGCTCCTCGCCGACTGCACGAGCATCGTGATCGAGGCGAAGACGATTGCAGAGGCGCGGCTACTCATAGCCGAGCATCATCCCGACGTGATAATTATAAATTCCGATCTACCCGACGGGTCCGGGCTCGATTTCGTCCGCAAGTTGATGGCGAAAAAGCCAAAGACTCGGATTGTCGTGTTTTGTATGACCGACGAAGTACGCGTTGCGATGCAAGCCATCGACTATGGCGCCAAAGGGTTCATCAGCAAAAATAACGGGCCGACGGATTTTGTTGCGGCGGTCCTGGCTGCCAGCCGGGGCGAGATGTGGATTTCTGACGACCTCTTGCGCCAGATCGCATTTGCGAAAATAAATCACCACTCTTTTATGCGACAGCGGCCCGGGCGCGCCAAGGGTAGAGACCGGAACGTAAAGGAAAGCACGCATCGCCGGCGCCTTACCCGACGCGAGAAGAATGTACTCGGCCTTCTCATTAGCGGATTTGATCCTCCGGAGATCGCGACGAAACTCAACATTTCATCGACGCTCATCTCGAGCGATTGCGCGGCCTTATGCGAGAAATTCGATGCAAGAACGACCGCCGAAATGGTGGCGAGTGCCGTCTTGTCCAATTTTCATGATGAGTTTGCGATTGCCGAAGGGAAGGCATGGGGTCGGTAACGCGCACCAGCCGGAGACTGGCTAAGCTCAGATTCAATGCCTCGAAAGCTGTTCGATGATAGCTGGAGATAGTTAAAGGCGAAAGCTCAGTCATTGTTAGTCCGATCCCGCGACGCGTGCGAAATCTTTGGATCCAACCGGAGGACGGGATGGAATTGATCGATCGGCTGGAGGCGGCTGCACGAACAGAAGAAAGCCTTTTCCGTGCCGCTCTGATCAAGGAAGACATCGTTCGCCCACAACGTCTCCTGGAATTGTCGAGAACCGCGAAAGATAGCGGATCGTGATCGATCTGCACGACCCGAGCGCTTCCTGGCTTTGGATAGAATTCGATGTACGGGAACGAGCTTCCGACGATCAGTAACGTATCACACT
>CAYYDL010000094.1:0-3549 GCA_964470545.1 uncultured Hyphomicrobium sp.
CACCCTGCAGGATGGCCGCTCCGCCCTGGGCGGTTTCGCGCCCCGCATCTCCGCCGGAGACGCCGCCAGCCACCATCGCGCCGATGCCCAGAACCTGCGTCAACAGCGCTCGCGTTTGATCTTTCGCGATACGGGCGCGCAACGCAGCCATATGGCCGCCGGCGATATGTCCGCTTTCATGCGCGATGACGCCGATCACCTCGTTCGGTGTTTGTGCCTGCATCAGCGTTCCGGTGTTGATGAAAACGTTGGCTCCATCCAGAACGAACGCATTGAATGTGTCATTGTTGATGATGCGGACCGTTACTCTGCCACCGCCGAAACCCGCGGCTTGGAAGATGGGCGTCGAATAATCCTGCAGCAACGCTTCGATTTCGGCATCGCGAATAAGCGGCAATCCCTGTGCGCACGCGCCGCTCGCGGAGACGAGCAACAAAGCCATCAGCGCAGCAGCCCAAAGGCCCAAGTCGCTTGCCGTCCGAGGCGCCGGATAAAACTTCCGAATTATCGGCATTCGTTGTGCCCTGATCTCGATATGCGTTTCGAGACGCTACGCACGGTCAAAGTATGCGCCAACACCACTCGGGTCAAATGCGTCGCAACGATGTTTAGGAGCATTCACCAATTTGGGGCGTCAGCATGGCGGCAGATTGAGCAGAACTCATTCCCCGCGAGCACACCATCCGCAAAGGCCGAAGCCGATTAAAGCTCCGGCCTTCGTGGATCATTCATTCGCCGCCGAATTTGCGTTGCCACCAGCCTTTGCGTTGCGTGGCATGTGCTTCGGCAGCGGGAGCGACGGTTTCTTCGCCCGGTCTGACAACGACACGTTCGATACGTGGTTCGCTCGAGCCGACCTCATGTCGCCGCCGCGGCGAAGGAGCGGGGGCGGAAACACTGGTTTCCTCAGTTATCGTAACCTCAATCGCAGCTGGAGCAGCATGCACGGCTTCATGCGATTGCGAAGGTTCCGGCGGCGCAGTCGCGCCATCATCCGGTGATTCCGGCGCGACATCCCAAATGCGTTGGCGCACGACTTTGCCGCCCGTCGCCTCGGCTGCGCGCTCAGCATCATCGGCAGTCTGCATGTCCTTTGCGCGGCTGCCGTTCTTTGTCTTCCCGGCTTCTGCGTCGCCAAACTCCGCTTCGCCTTCGGCAGCATCGGATTCAGACTGGGATTCGCCGTACGTTTCGCTGTCGCCGCCCTCGGCCTGAAGGGTATCGCCTTCGCGCGTGCGATCGCGGCCTCGCCGTCCACCGCGGCGACCACGCCGCTTCCGCCGTGCCGGCTTGTCGCCGTCGTGATCGCTGCTCGCTTGCTCGCCGTCTTCAGCTTCATTGCCAGCCGCACGCGTTTCGAGATCCTCCTCATCCGCCGGGCCGGATTCCCCGTTTTCATCACCCTCAGAATGAGGCACAGCTGATGCCGACGAGTCATCGTCGCCCCGTGCGTCGAACCCGAACCGCTCACGGCCCTCTCCACGGTCCCGTCCGCCACGCCCGCGTCGGCGACGACGGCGGCCTCTCCGTCCGCCATTTTCCTCACCCTCGCCACGACCGTTTTCGCGGCTGATCGCGCCCTCTTCAGCGTCGTCGGCGTGAGGCGCCATCTCGATCTCGCCGCCTTCAAATGCCGGAGCTTCTTCTTCGCCATCGAAGCCCCAATCCATATTGACCGCAGCGCGCTCGACACGTCGCACTGGTGCAACCATGCCGCCGCGTTCGATCATGAAGTTCGCGCCCTGCGCGCGGTCACTGCCGAGCACCGTGACCGAGTATCCGTGCCGATGCTCCATATCGGTGATGTAGGCGCGCTTGCTATTGAGAATGTAGAGCGCCACCGGCGGTGTCGTCGTCGCAATGAGCGGGCCTGCCGCGCCAGCTGTTATCGCATCTTCGAGACCGCGGAGCACAGCGAGCGCAATGCTCTCGGTCGAGCGAATGATGCCCGTGCCTTGGCAATGCGGGCACTGCGAGGTCGAGCCCTCGAGCACACCGGTTCTCAGTCGCTGGCGCGACATCTCCATCAAGCCAAAATGGGATATGCGGCCAAGCTGGATGCGTGCACGATCAAACCGAAGCGCGTCCTTGAGACGCCTCTCGACAGCGCGATTGTTCCGCTTCTCCTCCATGTCGATGAAATCGATCACGATGAGGCCCGCAAGGTCGCGAAGCTTCAGTTGCCGCGCGATTTCGTCGGCAGCTTCGAGGTTCGTGGCGAGCGCCGTCTCTTCGATCGAGAACTCGCGCGTCGACTTTCCTGAGTTGACGTCGATGGCGACCAGCGCTTCGGTCTGGTTGATGACGATGTAGCCGCCCGAACGCAGCGTGACCTGCGGCTGGAACATCGCGTTGAGCTGACGCTCGACGCCATAGCGCGTGAACAGCGGTGTCGGATCGCGATACGGCACCACGTTTTTTGCGTGGCTCGGCATCAGCATTTTCATGAAGTCGGCGGCTTCCTGGTGGCCCGCCTCTCCCGCGACCACGATCTCTTCCACGTCCTTGTTATAAAGATCGCGGATCGAACGCTTGATCAGATCGCCTTCCTCGTAGACGAGGCTTGGCGCCGTCGACTGCAGTGTCAGATCGCGCACGCTCTCCCACAGCCGCAGTAGATATTCGAAGTCGCGCTTGATTTCCTGCTTCGTCCGCGCTGCGCCAGCAGTACGAATGATGAGGCCCATGCCCTCCGGAACTTCCAGCTCCTGCGCGATCGCCTTGAGGCGTCGGCGATCCTGAGGATTGGTGATTTTACGGGAAATGCCGCCGCCGCGGGCGGTGTTCGGCATCAGGACGGTGTAACGGCCTGCGAGCGACAGATACGTCGTAAGCGCCGCACCCTTGTTGCCGCGTTCTTCCTTGACGACCTGCACCAGAATGATCTGGCGGCGCTTGATGACTTCCTGGATCTTGTAGCTGCGGGGACGCCGCCGTGGACGCTGGCCCGATTCTTCCCGAAACTCGCGGCTTGAGCCCTCTTCGAGTTCGACGACGTGCCCATCGTGCGAATGCTCTGCATCGTGTTCGTGATCGTGTTCGTCGTGCTCAGCGTGAGAAACATCTTCTGAGTCAGAATCGGCATGGTGATCGCGTTCAGGCTGCGCATCCCCATGCTCGGGTTTGCTGGCCTGCGCCTCGTCAGCCGCCACGTTTTCATTTTCCGCGCGCATTTTCCCGAGGCCGGATGTCTCCGCATCATCGTTGACGGCTTCGGAGCGGACATCGTCATCAGGAATGTTGTGGGCAGAGGCGGCGACCACTTTGGCCGAAGGACCATTCTCTTCGCCGCCGATTTCCTCGATCTGTTCATCTTCTTCTTCGACGTCGACGATGTGCGCCGTCTCGGCGCCGGCATCTTCTGGTGCGTGATCCCCATCGCCGAAATCGTCGTCTGCAGGTTCGCCTTCCTCCATCGGTGCATCAGAGACGCCGCCCTGAGATGCCTTGCGGCGCGCGAGTGCTTCGGCGCGGCGATCGGCAGCGGCCTCCAATTCGGCTTCCGCAGCGGCTTCCTCATCGAGGAGCGCCTGCCGATCGGCGACCGGA
>CAYYDL010000095.1:0-2784 GCA_964470545.1 uncultured Hyphomicrobium sp.
GGAGCGATGTCCGCGGCCGGCGTGCCCCGCATGCGCAGGCCATAGGCGACGTTCTCCGCCACCGTCAGATGTGGGAAGAGCGCCCCGGACTGGAAGACCGTGGCCGTATCGCGCTTGTAGCTCGGCAGGCTGTCGACCTTGCGCCCCATGATTTCGATGCTGCCGCTGTCGGGACGGTCCATGCCGCCGATGAGGCGGAGAGTGGTCGTCTTTCCACATCCACTTGGTCCGAGGAGTGTCAGAAACTCTCCCTGCTCGACGACGAGATCGATCCCGTCGACCGCAGCATGATGTCCGTAACGTTTAACGACATTTTCCAATCGAAGGGCACAAACCATTCCGCCTCAGCCCTTTGACGTCTTCAGCACCGCTTTCTGGAAGCGCTCGCCCATCGCGTCGAAGTTCGGCAGCAAACGCTCCAGGCCGCTCATTGTCATCGGTCGCACGTTCTTCACCAAGTCTTCGTTGGTCTTCGGGTAATTGTGCCAGAAGGCCGGCACGGTCACGTCTTTTCGCGACATCACCGACATTTGCACCTGAATGAAGCGGTTTTGCGTATCCTTCTCGAGAAGATAGCCGAGAAACATATCGGCCAGCGCGTCGTGTTGCGTGCCTTTGACTTTAATGTACCAGTCGCCATAGGCAACAGTGCCGTCTTCCGGAATGCCCGTCTTGTAGTTTGGCCCGCCGTTCTGCATGAGCCCCAGCGCATCCGCCGAATAGATCTCGGCGAAGGCCGCTTGTTCCTGCAGCATCAGGAACGACAGCTCGGCACCGTCCTTATAATATTTCGCGGGGCGCAAGCGCTCGACGGCATCGAAAACCGGATCGGAAGCCATGCCCGGCTTCCAATCATAGAAAGCATTGAAATCCTTCTTGGCGCCCCAGATCGCCGAGATCGCGATGAGCCACCAGTAGGCACCGGCATCGAGAGCAAGCTTTCGCTCGAGGCTCTTGTCCCACATCGTCGACCAGCTCAGCGGCTTATCCGCCGTCAGCGCCGTATTCAGCATCGGCAGCGCGAAACCCAAGCCGAGCGGCACGCCATAATCGCGCGCCGATTCCGGACGCACCGTCAGAAAAAACGGCTGAACGTCAGCAAGCTGCGGAAACTTCGAGCGGTCCGACTTGGCGTAAAGTCCCTCGGCCAGCGCGCCGAGCGTGGTGTATTCTTCCGAAACCGTGATGTCGAAGGGCGGCTTCCCGGCCGGAGCTGCCTTCATCTGGGCGACCATTTGATCCCAGCCACCGACAAGCGAGACGTTGGTGCCATATTGTGCATTGAACGGATCGGAGATCGCAGACTTGAAGGAATCGAGGTAACCGCCCGACCAGGCGCAAACCGTGAGTTCCTCACCCTTGAACGCGTCCTTCGCGTCCGCAGCCCTTGCCTTGCCGATGATTGCCGGCATCGGCAGTGCGGCGGCCGCGGCCAGGACGCTGCCGGTTTGCAAAAGCTGCCTGCGCGTGAACCCACGATTGTCGGTCTTGCCTTCCCCGTCACTCATTTCAGAAACTCCCGATTGGCTGGTGGTGCTGATACGAACCGCGCCGGACCCGACATCCTGTGCCGTTTCCACGGCGTTGGAAGAGGAGCGCTCATGCGCGATGACGTTACCGACGCCGTGGTTCTTTGCGCCAAGGCCCGGCGTAGTGCCGTGAAGTCGACAAGAAAGTCAGATGTGCGCTCGCCTCGCCGTGAAAGCGGGCCGCGCGCCGGACGGCAGGTCCCAGCGACGCCGAACCCAGCCAGCCGGCCGAGGATGCGCGCGCCGGAGCATTGAGCTGCCACCCAACGACTGGAGCGGTTTACCGAGCCGAAGAGCATTGCGTAATCTGGCAAGGATGATCCTGTTCCGTTGCGGTGCACACACTTCTTCGGCTCGAAAGCACAAAATTTTGCGCTGACGAGCGGATCGGCAAGGTCAATGTAAAAAGGGAAGCCCGAGAGCGTCTCTCGCAATATTGCGCAATTCTGATGAAACGCAGTCACCGGCCGCGGTCCAGTCAGGCAACGTTTTTGGAAACGAAGGCGCATCGACCTCTCCGGCCTGCGCTCACCGCCCCTGGATCGCATAGCTATCCTTCGAGCGCGAGGGACATTTCTTCATAAAAAACAATTGACTCGGCCTGTTCCTGAATGATTTGCGGGGGTAATGATTGCAGTGTGCCCGGAAAGAGATATGCGGACCAACCTCCAGATCAACTCACGACGGTTGTGGGATAGCCTGATGACGACCGCCAGGTTCGGCGGCACCGAGAAAGGCGGCATCAGACGGCTCGCGCTGTCCGATGAGGACAGGCAGGTGCGCGATTGGTTCAAGGCCCAATGCGAGGCACTAGGGTGCACCGTGACTGTCGACGAGGTTGGCAACATGTTTGCAACGCGTCCCGGTCGCGATAATCGCCTTGCTCCGATCGCCATGGGCTCGCATCTCGATACCCAGCCGACCGGCGGCAAGTTCGACGGCGTGCTCGGCGTTCTCGCCGCACTCGAAGTCATGCGCACTTTGCACGAGCAGGATTACGAGACGAACGCGCCGGTCGAGATCGTCAACTGGACGAACGAAGAGGGCTCACGCTTCCCACCCGCAATGCTGGCTTCCGGCGTATTCGCTGGCGTTTTTTCGCCCGAGTATGCTCACGAGCGCAGCGACCGCAACGGCATGACGCTTCTGGAAGCGCTCGAGCGCATCGACTATCGCGGCCCGATGAAAGCGGGAAATCACAAGCTTTCCGCCATGTTCGAGCTTCATATCGAGCAGGGGCCGATCCTGGAGGACG
>CAYYDL010000096.1:0-2698 GCA_964470545.1 uncultured Hyphomicrobium sp.
ACGTAGGCCCGCACCATCGCGAGATAGTCGTCCTGGCTTGCGTTGTGGAAGCCGAGCCACAGACCGAAGCGGTCGGACAGTGAGACTTTCTCTTCCGTCGCTTCGCCCGGATTGATGGCTGTGGCGCGTTCGTTGTCGATCATGTCGCGCGGCATCAGATGACGCCGGTTCGACGTGGCGTAGAAAAGGACGTTTTTCGGCCGCCCCTCGATGCCGCCATCGAGCACCGCTTTGAGCGACTTATAGCTGGTGTCGTCGTGGTCGAACGAAAGATCGTCACAAAAGACGATGAAGCGGAAAGGCGCGGCCTTCAGGAGAGCGAGACACCGAGGCAGCGACGAGATGTCTTCGCGATGGATTTCGACGAGCTTCAGGCCGCCGCTGATGGCGAGTGCATCGGCATGCGCGGCCTTGACAAGACTCGATTTGCCCATGCCGCGGGAACCCCAGAGCAGTGCATTGTTGGCGGGAAATCCGGCAGCAAACCGCCGGGTATTGTCGAGCAGGATGCCGGCCGTGCGGTCGATGCCCTTCAAAAGCTTCAATGGCACGCGGCTGACTTCCGGCACCGGCTCGAAACTGTTGCTGTCCGCTTGCCAGATAAACGCGTCGGCAGCGGAGAAATCCCCCGCGCGCAAAGGGGGTGGGCTCAGGCGCTCGAGGGCGTCTGCGATCCGCTCGAGAAGCGGGCGATAAGCGTCGGCATCAGTCATATCGATTTCCAGGAAGACGAAAGCCCGGCGAGCTATCCGCCGGGAAAACCGTGTTTAATCGCTGCGGGAGCGCATGCCAACGTCCTTTGGCAGGCCTTTGTGTGGTTGCAAATGGGCCTCGGACCACTATAGTCCGCCCGAAATTTGAGGGGCTCTTCCCCCCGGCCCATTGGGGTCCGGGGCGGTAGCGCTTATTTCAATCGCATCCCAGAGGACGTTTCTTCGCAATGTTTACGACCCCCGCGTTCGCACAGGCAGCATCGACATCCTCGAGCCCGCTCGATCCGCTCGGCGGCCTTCTGATCCCCATGCTCCTGATGCTGGCGATCTTCTACTTCCTCTTGATCCGCCCGCAGTCGCAGCGCGCCAAGGAACTCCGCGAACGGGTCAATTCCGTTCGGCGGGGCGATACGGTCGTCACCTCCGGTGGTATGGTCGGCAAAGTCACGAAGGCCTCTGACACGAGCGACGAGATCGAAGTCGAACTCGCCGAAAATCTCAAGGTCCGCATCGTCAAGAGCACTTTGATGGAAGTGCGCGCCAAGGGCGAACCTGTCAAAGACGCAACGTGATCACATCGATTTCGCGTGCGAAAATGAGTATGCGCCTGATGCGCGGTGATTGATCCGCACATCTCCTAATGCACGAGACCCATTTCCGATGCTGCAATTCACCCGCACGAAAATTGCCCTCATTATCCTGACGTGTCTTGCGGGCTTCATAGTCACGATGCCCAACTTCTTTTCGAAGGAGACGGTCGCATCATGGCCTTCGTTCATGCCGAAGATGCAGATGCCGCTGGGGCTCGACCTGCAGGGTGGCGCCTACCTGCTCCTCGCGATGGACGAAGGAGAGATCAAGAAGGATTGGCTCAACAACTTGCGGGACGAGTCGCGCAAGGTGCTGCGTGACGCACGGATCGGGTTTACCGGCATCGGCATTCAGGGAACGCAGCAGCTTGTCATCAAGCTCGCCAAACCCGACGAACGGGAGGCCGCCCTCAAGGAATTACGCAAGGTCCGGCAGCCGATTGGCAGCGCAGTGCTCGGAACCGGCGGCTACGATGTCGACGTCAACGAAGGCAACGATCCCGGCTCGATCGTGATCAAGCCATCGGAAGCAGGGCTTCGCGCCCGTCTTTCGAATGCGGCGGCAGCATCGATCGAGACGATCAACCGGCGCATCAACAATCTCGGCACGTCGGAATCGACGATCGTTCGGCAGGGCCTTGACCGCATCCTGATCCAATTCCCCGGCCTCAAGGACACGAAAGACCTCAAAGCTCTTATCGGCGAGACGGCCAAGCTCACCTTCCACGAAGTCAATCCGTCGATGTCCGCCGACGAGGCGAAGGAGACCGCAATCCCTGCCGGATACAAGATCTATCCGAGCGACAAGGAAGACGGCGGTCCGAGTGAATATCTCCTGCGCGAGCAGCCCGTCGTGCAGGGCGAGGATTTGGCCGATGCGCAGCCCGGCTTCGACAGCCGCACCAACGAGCCGGTCATCAATTTCCGCTTCAATCAGGTCGGTGCCCGCAAGTTTGCCAATTTTACGAAAAACAACGTCGGCAAACCATTCGCAATTGTGCTGGATGACAAGGTCTTGTCCGCACCAGTCATCCGCGAACCGATCCTGGGCGGCTCGGGACAGATATCCGGAAACTTCACGGTTGAAAGCTCGAACCGCCTGGCTGTTCAGCTGAGATCGGGCGCTCTTCCGACCAAGCTGACGATCGTCGAGGAACGGACTGTCGGACCGTCTCTTGGTGCCGACTCGATTGCAGACGGCAAGCGCGCCGGTATCATCGGCGGCATCGCGGTGATCGTTCTGACGGTGCTCGCCTACGGCACGTTCGGCATCTTCGCCTGCATCGGCCTCATCGTGCATTTGATTCTGACGATCGCGTTGATGACCCTCATCGGCTCGACGCTGACGTTGCCTGGTATCGCCGGTCTCGTCCTGGGCGTCGCGATGGCGGTCGA
>CAYYDL010000097.1:0-1918 GCA_964470545.1 uncultured Hyphomicrobium sp.
CCCTTTGAGGACCATGAACGCGCGGATGCGATGGAGCCCGATACTGATCGAGCCATCCGGGTTGAGCACGTAATCGCCGTAATAGGCGTGGGCATCGGCCACGTCACAGCAACTTCTGCCGTTGGCATCCTTTTGCGCCGAGTACCACGCGGCGTACTGAGTTTCAGAATAGTCCGACTTCCAGTGCGCATCCGCGGTGCTGAGTAGGCAGGTCAGCAAAATGCCAATGAAAAGGGTGTGGCGCATGGCAGCATGCCCGTCGTCAATCCGGGTTATTCGTTGACTCGCCGAGGCGATATTCAAAGGCACACTTTCCCCCAAACACCATGGCGTGCGCGTTGGAATGCTCGTTGTGACCGCAGCCCATTCAATTTACCGTCGGCGACGGCAGGTTTGATATATCCAGGGCACGGTTTGGCAGTATCGGGTTGTCTTTTGGCAGCTTCTGCGCGAGCCTCTTTCCTTCGACGAACGGACTGGCGGATAAGGTGAAATCAGGTTTGCCGGCACAGCTGCAAGCGAAGCCACAGGGGACGGGCGAGTCCAGGCGGATCGCAATGCTGATCTACCCGGGGGTCGCTCCCCTGGACGTCGCCGGACCGCTGCAGGTGTTCGGGGTCGCAAACTTCCTCAAGAAGCGCAAGCTCTACGACGTCATCACTGTGGGACCGGATGCTGGCCCGATATCCACGCCGCTCGGCTTTGCGTTTCTGCCAAGCTGCGGAATGGAGCAGCTTGAGTTTCCGGTCGATACCCTTCTGGTCTCGGGCGGCGGAGGTCCGGACGCAGGTACGGACTTGCGCATCGCGGAATGGCTGCGAACCAGCGTCAGCAAAGCACGGCGCTACGGCGCGGTCTGTACCGGAGCATTCGCGCTCTGCGCCGCGGGGCTCGCCAAAGGTAAGCGTTTGGCAACCCATTGGGCCTTTGTAGACGAACTCGCGCGCCGAAATCCGGAAGCCAAAGTCGAGGTCGAGCCAATCTTCATTCGCGATGGCAATCTCTACACGTCCGCCGGCATTTCAGCGGGCATCGATCTCGCCCTCGCCCTGCTGGAGGAAGATCACGGTCGCGCCTTTGCGCTGGAGGTGGCTCGCTATCTCGTCTTGTTCCTGAAACGGTCGGGTGGGCAATCGCAATTCAGCACGCATTTGCAGGCGCAGTTTTCCACGGTGCCTCAGATCCAGCGCGTCCAACAATGGATCCTCGGCCATCTCGATGGCGATCTGCGCGTCACCGTTCTGGCGAAGAAAGCCGGCATGAGCGAACGCACTTTCATACGGTCGTTTCGCGAGGGCACTGGCAAAACTTCGGGCGAATACATTGCCGAGGTGCGCCTCCAAAAGGGGCGCCGCCTTCTGGAGGACACGCAGATGGAGCCGAAACGGGTCGCCGCGAAATCGGGACTGGGCACTGCGGCGAGCATGCGCCGCGTCTTCCTGCGGCAGCTAGGCGTGACGCCCGCCGAATACCGCGAGCGATTTCAGAATACCGACGAACGAGATGACTCCAGTCAAAATGAGTATGCGCGGCCTCGCCACGTCCCAGGAAGCAGAGTACCGTTGTGACCGCTGGAATGTACCGTGACGCGCCATCGATCGAGAGGAGATTGCTGTCATGTCCGATGCCGTAACGCTGGAACGGAACCGACCGTCGCAACGGATCGCCGATCTTGATGCGCTCTACGCCGAAGCCGACCGGCTCAACGTGACGCCCGGCTGGATCAAGCGCGACAAGCCACTGCTCTGGCGCGAGCCGAAATCGGACTTCGTGCCGACGCATTGGCGCTATCAGCCGATCCGCGATGCGCTTGAGGCGGCCGGCGGACTGATCCCGGTAGAACTTGCCGAGCGCCGCAATCTGGTGATGCGCAATCCGGTTCCGAACAACGGCTTCGCGACGACGCGCACGCTCGTCA
>CAYYDL010000098.1:0-4958 GCA_964470545.1 uncultured Hyphomicrobium sp.
GGATATCAACGCGCAAATCGCCGATCTGAAGCGCGAAATTGCCGAGCTGTCGGGTTTGTCGCTCGCAACCGGCGTGATCCTCACGCAGCTATTGCAGAAGATCGTGAGCCGCGAGATGAGCCCGCAATCGGCCGCTACACAAATCGTAAACAACGCCCGGGAAGCCATTGAGGGGTTCACAGCCCAGGTGGCGGTCGATCCGGTGATGAAAAAGCGCGCTCTCGATGCGGTTACCCAGTACGAAGACCAGATCAGGTCCGTTTTGCCGATCTAGTGGGGCTCAACAGTCGCTCTTGCTGCGACCGGCCCAAACGTCGCGTCTTAGCTGCCGCTTGGCCGAATTCTCTTCAGAAAATCCCAGAGCGGGAGAGCCGCGAGGCCTCCTACCACACCGCCGACATAACTCGGCAGCGGAAAATTGAAGATCGCGTGCCAGATGAGCCCTGCGATCCAGCTCGCCGCGAGCATCGCGATAACGGTGACGATGAGGCGCTGCCAGAAGGGAAGGAAAAGAGTCATGAGCATAGCCAATATCTAAGAGGGTGGGTGGACGCGAAACCAATAACCGGATCGTCCCTGCGATCGCCATTCCGGGTCATTCCATCAATTCGGTCAATCCCGAATGCCGATAGCCAGTCAAAATTTGTCGCTCATCATGACCGGTGAACGCTCGCGCCAAGTCCGCTGATCAGAGGCCCACGCCCCAGATCATGGTCCGGTTTCGGCCTCGCTTCTTGGCTTCGTAAAGCATCTGATCAGCGCGGTTGAGGAGATCGATCTCGGTTTCGCCGTCTCGGATGTCGGCAATCCCGAAGGATGCGGTGAGGCTCAGTTCGCCAGTGCCGGGGTTATTCCAGGTATGTGACTGCACGGCATTTCTGATCCGTTCCGCGATCTCATAGGCATTGCCGAGGGGCGCCCTAGGCAGAATGACGGCGAACTCTTCTCCACCATAGCGCGCGACGAGATCGGTCGTGCGCACCATGCCGCTGACAAGTTCCGCGAACTGGCGGAGAACGGCGTCGCCAGTGCGATGTCCGAATTCGTCGTTAATCGTTTTGAAATGATCGATGTCCGCCATCATGAGGCAAAGTGGCGTTTCATCCTGATGGGATAGGGCAACCTGCTTCTCCAGTTCCTCGTCGAATCGCCGGCGGTTGGCGACGCAAGTCAGTGGATCGATGGACGCGAGCTTCTCGGCCGTTTTTGCACGTTGCTTTAGCTCCCTCGCCTTAGCTTGAGCTTTTTCCAGGCGGCGTTCCAGATCCGCCGTTTCGCGTTGGTATTCTTCATTGGAGGTGATGAGCTTTTGTATGATCGCTCGTAGCTCAGTATCCGACGTAACAGATTCAAGGCGTCCGTTGAGAAGGTCCAGCGCGTTTGTATGGCGCTCGGATGACTTCAGCTGTTCGCCTACCAGAGTCAGAAATTGAGCGAAGTGCTTTTCCAGTTCATTGCGCGCTTCCGCGAGGATCGGCGGAACGCCAGCAGCCTCGGGCGCTGATTTTCGCGAGCCACCTTCCTCGTACAGTATCAAGGCATAGAGGGAGGAAGGGATCGCAATCAGGACGGCAATCCAGAAGAGAGGTGCCGGATTTCCGTGCAAGAATGCCCATACATCTCCTCGCGCTGCGGGCGATGCTAACAGCGTGCCTATTCCTCCAAAAAGAATACCCGAAATGATCGCGGAAAAGTTGAAAGCAAGTCGCATCGTAAACCCCCAATTCCGAAAGGGAGCTTCGCGCAAAGTGCTTAAGATAATCTTTGGGCTGATCTCTTTTTCGGCCCAAGCCTCCGATTATCGATGTTCAGCTCATCGCACTCGTTATTGCCGGAGCAATTCGTCGCGGCCAACATTCGACTTAATAAGTGAAAATTTTCCCAACTTACCTGCGGATCATTCGCCTGCCACTGACTCAGGCACATCCGTGATTTCGTTGTCAGCGCTTCCGGCGAGCCATTTATTGAGCCGGTCAAGATAGAGAAACACGACGGGGGTCGTGTAAAGAGTCATGGCCTGGCTGAAGATAAGACCTCCTACCATAGCATAGCCGAGCGGTTGGCGAAGTTCGGAGCCGGTGCCATGTCCAAGCATCAGCGGCACGCCGGCCAGAATGGCGGCCATGGTGGTCATCATGATGGGCCGGAAACGCAGCAGACACGCCTGCCGAATGGCCTCTTCGGTGGTCAATCCCTGTTCGCGCTCCGCTGCGATTGCAAAGTCGACAATCATGATGCCGTTCTTCTTCACGATGCCGATCAGCAGAATGACGCCGATCAGTGCAATCACCGTAAAGTCGAAGCCGAACGCCCACAGCATCAGCAGGGCTCCGAGTCCGGCAGACGGCAGCGTGGATAGGATCGTCAACGGATGAACGTAGCTTTCATACAAGACGCCGAGGATAATGTAGATCACAACGATCGCCGCGAGGACCAAATACGGTTCTGCCGCGAGTGATGTCTGATAGGCTTGCGCATTTCCCTGGAAACTTCCCGTGATCGTCTTTGGCAGGCCTATGTCGGATTGGGCCTGCTGGACGGCCGCGACCGCTTGGCTCAAGGCAACGCCGGGGGCGAGATTGAACGAGAGCGTCACGGCCGGGAATTGGCCCTGATGATTGATTGCCAAAACCGTTGTCGGCAATGTCGACTCTTTCACGAGCACGCTCAGCGGGACTTGGCCGCCGGTCAACGGCGACGTGATATAGAGATGCGCAAGAGAGCCCGGCGAATCCTGTGCTTTCGGCTTGAGCTCGAGAATGACGTGGTAACTGTTGAGGTCCGTGAAGTATTGCGAGACCTCGCGTTGTCCGAAGGCGTCATAAAGTGTGTCGTCGATCAATTGCGGAGAGATGCCGTAGCGGGACGCTTGTTCGCGATCGATCTCGAGGCTGACAGTCGTGCCGCGAGTTTCTTGGTCCGTTGCCACGTCCGTCAGCTGAGGCAGAGTCTGCAGCTTTCGGAGGAGTTTGGGTGCCCACTCGTTAAGCTCGGAGAGATTGGCATCTACGAGCGTGTATTGGAATTCCGTGCGGGCAATACGTCCGCCGACGTTGATGTCCTGGGCCGGCTGCAGAAAAAGCGCGGCGCCTTCAACCTTCGCCAGCTTTGGCCGCAGACGATCGATGATTTGGCTCGCCGAGGCATTACGCTGGTCGCGTGGCTTCAACGTTATGAAAAGACGTCCCGCGTTGACGGTCTGGCCGGGACCGGCGCCTATGGCCATGCCGACTGTTGCGACATCGGGATCTTCGGCGATTACTTTTCCGAGTGCGCGCTGACGCTTCGCCATGTCCGTGAAAGATATATCCTGGGTAGCCTCCGATACCCCCAAAATCAATCCGGTGTCCTGGATCGGAAAGAAGCCTTTGGGGATGAACCAGAAGAGAATTCCTGTGGCAAGAAGAGCTGCCAGGAAAACGGCGAACGTGGCGCGATGATATCGCAAAGCCACGTCCAGAGAACGTTCATAGGCCGCGAGAAGTGCCTCGAAGGCGCGTTCCGTCAGCATGTAGAGGCGTCCGTGCCCGGTCTTGGTTTCTGGCTGGAGAAAGCGGGCGCACATCATCGGCGTGAGCGTCAGAGATACAACCGCGGAGACCACGATCGTCAGCGTGACGGTGATCGCGAACTCCCGGAATAAACGTCCGACAATCCCCGTCATCAGCAGCAGGGGTATGAAGACTGCGATCAGCGAGAGGCTGATTGAAATGATCGTGAATCCGATTTCGGAAGCCCCATCGACGGCAGCCTGGATCGCCGATTTTCCCAGTGCGCGATGCCGATAGATGTTTTCGATCATGACGATGGCGTCGTCGACGACGAAGCCGACCGCGATACTGAGGCCCATCAGCGACAGGTTATCGAGGCTGAATCCGAACGCATACATGGCCGCGAATGTGCCAACGATCGCAAGGGGTACCGCGACGCTCGGAATGACAGTGGCCCAAACATCCCTGAGAAAGAGGAAGATGACCAATACGACGAGGATAATCGTCAGGATAAGGGTGAATTCCACGTCTTTGATCGACGCGCGAATGGTGGTGGTGCGATCGCTGAGGATTGAAACGTGAACGGCCTTAGGAGCCAACGCCTGCAGTTCTGGCAGCATCGCCTTGATCTGATCGACGGTGTCGATGACATTGGCGCCCGGGAGTTTGAAGACGGGCAAGATGATCGCCTGCTTGCCGTTGGCCCATGCCTCGAGCTGATCGTTTTCAGGGGCGTCAATGGCTTTTCCGATGTCGCCGATGCGGATCGGGCCGCCGTTGCGATAGGCGACAATCTGCTTGTTCCAGGGCGCGGCGGTCAGCAGCTGATCGTTGTCGAAAATCGTGAACGTACGTGTCGCTCCTTGTATCGTCCCCTTCGGCGAATTTGTGCTCGTCGTCGTAATGGCCGACCGGACGTCTTCAAGTGAAAGGCCCAGGCTCGCGAGTTTGTCGGGATCAATCTGGATGCGGACGGAGGGCTTCTGCTGACCGAAGACCAGAACCTGTCCGACGCCCGAGATCTGACTGATGCGCTGGAACATGACGTTCTCGGCAAAATCGTCGACTTTGATGATCGGTAAAACATCCGAAGTCAGTGCGATGACGATGATGGGTGGGTCGGCAGGATTGACCTTTCGATAGGTGGGCGGCGATGGAAGATCGGTCGGAAGCTGACCAGCCGCCGCGTTGATGGCCGTTTGAACATCCTGTGCAGCGCCATCAATATTGCGGCTCAGGTCGAATTGCAGCGTTATCGAACTCGTCCCGAGCGTGGTGATCGACGTCATTTGCGTGACGCCTGGAATCTCGCCGAACTGCCGTTCGAGCGGTTGCGTGACGGATGACGTCATCGTTTGCGGGCTCGCACCGGGAAGCTGAGCGGAAACCTGTATTGTCGGGAAATCGACCTGCGGAAGAGGAGCGACGGGCAGGAGCGGGAAGGCCACGGCTCCAACGGCGAGAATT
>CAYYDL010000099.1:0-1504 GCA_964470545.1 uncultured Hyphomicrobium sp.
GCAGTCGTGGGCTGCGACTTAAACTCGAACACCGTCGGTTCGGCACCGAAGGTGTCGGGGAGTTCGTCTTCGACCGCCATCACGTACCCGGCAGCGTTTGCTGCGGACATCAGTGATTCGATACTCATAACCCAGCCTCGCATTCCTGAGCCAAAATCCCTCTGGCCCTCTCCGCATTTTGCGCTCGTACCCCTTAAAACGCGCCAAACGCGGATGAGTTCATGATGATGCATGTCTAAAGTTATTCAAGTGATTTTTGCATTTTGAGACATAGTCTAGCACTTTGACGCGAAAGTAGTTTCGGCATCGCAGTAATCGACGCGCCCGTTCGGCCTCTTATCGCACCGCAATATGAAAGTTTCACAAATCTGTGCGGCGAACCCCGGCGAAGATGGTTGTGCCGCGCTGGCTTTCGAGCGAGCATAGCCCTTGCCGTACCCTACCGAGGTGCGGGGTGCGGCCAAAGCGTAGGTCTGCGCCTCGCAACGTCGGAGGCAATCATGACAAGCTCAGATGGCCCGAAGGGCAGAAACGGCGCCCAAGGAGGCAGAGGTGGGGTCCGAGGTGCACGCTGTGTCGCGCTGATCGGACCCTTCGCAAGCGGCAAGACCACTCTTCTCGAAGCTATTCTGGCACGCACCGGCGGCATATCGAGAGCCGGCTCGATCGCAGCCAAATCGACGATTGGCGACAATACTCCCGAAGCTCGCGAGCACGCCATGAGCGTCGGCGTCAACGTCGCTGACGTTTCCTTTCTCGACGATAAGTTCACATTCATCGATTGCCCAGGATCAGTTGAGTTCGCCTACGAGGGCGCGCTCGCTCTCCCGGCCTGCGATATGGCCGTTGTGGTGTGCGAAGCCGACCCGAAACGCGTCGCTGCCCTGCAGGTAATCCTGAAGCAACTCGAAGACACTCAAATTCCGCATCTGATTTTCCTGAACAAGATCGATGTCTCGCAAACCCCCCTGCGCGACATCATACCAGGTCTGCAACCGGCAAGCGCCAAGCCGCTTGTTCTGCGCCAGATCCCGATCTGGGAAAACGGCATCGCGACCGGCTTTGTCGATCTCTCATCAGAACGCGCCTACGTCTATCGCGAGCATGCCGAAAGCAAGATCATCGAGTTGCCGTCAGCCGTCGCATCGCGCGAGAAGGAAGCCCGATTCCAGATGCTTGAGAAGATCGCCGATTATGACGACGAATTGATGGAGCAGTTGCTCGCCGACATTCCTCCGCCCAACGATCGCGTGTTCGACGATCTGACGAAAGAGTTGAAGGACGGCATGATTTGCCCCGTTCTTCTCGGCTCCGCCCAGGAAGGGCATGGCATCATGCGGCTTCTGAAAGCGCTCCGGCACGAATGTCCTTTCGTTGACGACACCGCGAAGAGACACAAACTCGAGAACGTCAAGTCGGCAGCCTACGTCTTCAAAAGCGTACATACGAAATCGGGCGGCAAGCTATCGTTTGCGCGCGTTCTTGCTGGAGAAATTCCGGACAA
>CAYYDL010000100.1:0-2230 GCA_964470545.1 uncultured Hyphomicrobium sp.
CATTCCGATGTGTAGCTCTAGCGCGATCCTCCGACCCAGATTCAAACGCGAGTTGGCCGTCTCGAGCGTCGGGGAACAGTGGCTGGTTGATGGGCTCGGTGCACTGAGGGTAATCGAAGGCGAAAGGAGCCAATTCCTGCCATCCCTCATTGCGCTTATGGACGGCACCCGCACGGTGGAGGAGATTGCGCGGAACCTCGACTCTGATCTCCAATTGGTCAATGCGGCCGTCGAAGACCTCAGGAAACATGCGATGGTGGAAGACGGCGGCGTTCCATTGGCTGCGTCCGTTAACCCCCAAACGGTCGCTTTCTGCCGCCGATTTCTGGACAGTCCGTCTACCCGCCCCACTGGCGCGGGGTCATGCGAGCAACAGGCACGAACATCAGTGATCATAACCGGCTCTCCAGCCATCAAACAGGCCGGAGAAGAACTGGCGCAGCTTCTTCGGGACAGCGCTATCGAGCGCGTCAGGGTCTGTTCGGGAGCCTCGGCCGACACTGAGAAATGCGATGATTGCCGGCCGGACGACGGAACCTTCTACGTCTCGCTCGCGGTCGATGAGGAATGCCCTCGTGAGCGAGTGTCTCTTCATAAACTGTGCGAGCAGCAGGGCGCGGCGTGGCTCCGCACAAGGCTTGACACTGCCTCGGCGACTGCGCAGCTCGGTCCCGTGTTTCGAGGGCGATCAACCCCATGTTACCGGTGTTTTCTCGCCGATTTGGGACCTGGCCCCTCGGATTCGCAGCCTTGCGGCTTCGACCCCATCCTTCTGAAACAGTGGCTCGCGCTGACCGCCATGGAAACAGTGTATGCAATCGCTCAACCCGCTTTGTCGTCACTGCGGCAAACACGAGTATACAAACTGCGGGAGTTGAGTGTGAAGGTCCGCCGCCACACGAGAGTGCCGGGATGTCGAAACTGCTTGCCCGTTTCCAGCCGCCAGCATCGGAGGAATACTCCATTCCAGTATGAAGAGCTCATCGCCCCGCCGCAATCGCCGCTCAATGCCGGTCAGGACGGAAGGTCGTGGGCTGTTTCCAAACTTGAGTCCGAGATCGATCAGTCGCACAAATGGCGTACTGTTCCACTGCCCCATCGGCTGCGCACGGACTTTGTTCCTGTCACAACGGCGCTGTCTGAGCACGGCTCTCGAGTTGGCCGTGTTGTAGACGTAGCCACGATCAGCGGGATCGTTCGACTCGCCGCCGGTGTAAAGGCGTGGTCGGACAATCCGACCGAGACTCGGAGGTGGGCGCCGACTGCGGGGAATCTCGGCTCGCCCGATATCTATATAGTGGCGCACGAAGTCAACGGTCTTGATCAAGGGTATTACATGTACGAGGCGAGGAACCATAGCCTGGCTCGAATCGAGTGGAGCAACGGAGATCTGGCTACGCGTGATTTCATGCGGGCAGTCACGCCAGCTGCGGAGGCTGCTGCCGCGATGATCGTATTCACGGGCGCCCTTTACCGCCTCGCGGCCAAATACCTCGCGTTCGCTTACAAGCTCGCGCATCTCGATTCAGGAGTGGCGGTCAGCCAAGCAATCATCGCTGCCACAATCAACCACGTTCACGCTCAAATATGGCCCCTGATCCGCACCGATCTGATCGAGCGCCAATTCGCGATACGGCCGCTAGCCCGGATACCAACTGCGGTCTTGACGGTGTCCTCTGGGCCTTTGGGGCATCTAATGGCTTCGTATGGACCATTGGCCCACACTCCCGATTTTGATCCTTTCGCCGATTCGTGGGATCTTGTCGGTCGGCTCTACGAAGAGACAAGAGCCGCTGGCATGTCGCCCAAACCGGGAAACGCGGCGCCGGAAGCACTGGAAGAGCCCAAGCCAATTCCCCATATAGACGCCGTCCGATTGCCTCCGCCCCTTGTACTCGACCAAGACTGCGCTGACGTCGTGGCGCGCCGGACGAGCGTTCGCCAGTACTCTCAAGCCCATGTCACGCCCGGGCAACTTGGAACCATCCTGTGGCACGGCCGGGTAAACAGCCCGGGGGATACTTTTCCGTTAGGCCCGAGGCTTGCTTTGAAGGTAGTGGCTCTTCGGATCGGTGGCCTTCCTCCCGGCCTGTATGACTACTCCATCGCATCGCACTCCCTGAAGTTCCTTCGCTCGTTTCCTGGGCAAGCGGCGATAGCTTCTCTTACGGTTCAGCAGGAGTTTTCCGAAACTGCCTTTCAGGTGTGGATCACGGTCGATCTTGGCTTG
>CAYYDL010000101.1:0-5514 GCA_964470545.1 uncultured Hyphomicrobium sp.
ATCGGCTCGACGAGTTTGCGGTCGTAGACACCAAGAACCTGGCGCTTGACCTTGGCGGGATTGCAGAGCGGTCCAAGCAGATTGAAGATTGTCCGAAGACCGAGATCGGTCCGGATTGGCGCCCATGTCTTGAACGAAGGATGATAGAGCGGTGCCCAGAGAAAGCCGACGCCTGCATCCGCAATCGCGCGCGAGACGATGACGGGGGGGACGTCGAGCTTGACGCCAAGCGCGGCGAGCACGTCGGACGCGCCCGAGAGCGACGTCACCGCACGGTTACCATGCTTGGCGACGATGGCACCGGCTCCGGCAACGACGAACGTCGCAGCCGTCGAGATATTGTAGGTGCCGCGGCTGTCACCGCCAGTGCCGACGATATCGACGGCGCCCGGCGGGGCATCGACGGTGATCATGCGGCCGCGCATGAATTTGGCGGCGCCGGTGATCTCTTCCGTCGTCTCGCCGCGCACTCGGATGCCCATCAGGAACGCGCCCATCGCGACAGGCGGGGCGATGCCGGACATCAGCAGATCGAGTGCCTGCTGCATGCCTTCATCGCCGAGTGTCTCGCCATCGGCGATGCGGTTCATCAGGCGCTTCAGTTCGCGTGCCGGATTAGCGACGGTGGTCGTTGTTGTCACGGTCAGGCCGCCTTGCGGCTTTTGGGAGCCAAGCCCGCAAGCTCCAGGAAATTCGCCAGAAGCGCGTGTCCCTGCTCGGAGGCGATGCTTTCGGGATGGAACTGCACACCGTGGACCGGGTGCGATTTGTGCTGCAGGCCCATGATCAGGCCATCGTCCGTCTCCGCCGTGATTTCCAGGCAGTCCGGGAGCGTCGCGCGGTCGACGATCAGCGAGTGATAGCGCGTGATCTCGAAGCGCGGCGGAAGACCCTTGAAGATGCCCTTGCCCGTGTTCGTTATCGTCGACAATTTGCCATGCATCGGCGTAGGAGCGCGGACGACATTGCCACCGTAAGCTTGGCCAATCGCCTGATGCCCGAGACAGACACCGAGCAGCGGAATCGACGGACCTGCTTTCTTGATCAGTTCGAGACAGACACCGGCCTCATTCGGCGTGCAGGGGCCTGGCGAGAGCACGATCGCTTTCGGCTTCTTGGCGATCACCTCTTCGGCGGAAATCTTATCGTTGCGTACGACGACGCTTTCGGTTCCAAGCTCGCCCAGATAGTGGACGAGATTGTAGGTAAAGCTATCGTAGTTATCTATCAGGATCAGCATATTGGCCCTTGGTCTGCCGACGTCCTTTGCCTGCGCGCCCCTTCTAGCAGACCGGCATGGTCGCGCGACATGGAAAATATGGCGATCGGGCATTTGATTCAACGCGATCGGGCGTTTTGACCGCCTCAGGCGCGATCGCGAGGTGTGACAAAGGCTTCAAGATGCCCGGACGCCGGGACGAGTTCGCGCCAGGAGGTCTGAGGAAACGTGAAGATCGCGAGCGCCGCGGTCGGAAATTTGTCTTCCAGACGCGAAATGGACTTGGCGTCCCCGGTGCCGGTGAGAGACAGCGCAAGACCGTGCATACCAGGGTTGTGGCCGATCAGCAGCACGCGCTTGATGCCGACAGGCGTCGCCTTCAGGCGCTCATAGAGCGTCTCCTGGCTCGTCAGATACAACTCATCATCGAATGTCACCGGCGCGTCCTTCACTGCCTGGGAAATGAGCGCAAGGGTCTCCCGGGTGCGCTGGGCGGGCGAACAGAGAATGAGATCCGGTGTGAAATTCAGCTCTTTCAGCGCTTCACCCATCAAAGGTGCCGCCTTGCGTCCCCGATCATTCAATGGACGGTCGAAATCATCGATGTCGGTCGCGTCCCAGCTCGATTTCGCATGACGGAGGAGGGCAAGAGACAGCATTGCGGCCTTGGGCTGGCGTTGCGCGATAACGGGACCTTATACCAAGTCCCTCGTGCCGTATAAGACTAGGCCATAGATTCGAGCTGCCGGGATGACAAGGTCCATCCGCCATGGATTATCTTCTGGCGTCCATTTTTTGGATCGTTGCTCTTCTTGCCAGCATCGTCTGGTGGGTGATCGTCCAACTTTTCTGGATCGTGATGTGGTTGCTGCTGCCGCTGGCGATCGTGGCGTTCATCATCTTGCGCGTCTCGGAGCGTGTTCTCGGTCAGGAGAAGGTTCGGGCTTGGGTCAAAGCGCGGACCCAAAAATACGGGTCGTCCGCCTCGAAGCGCATCCAGCGGCTTCTATTTGCGCTCGGCGTGTTGCCGCTCCGCGTGCTGTTCTGGTTTCCGATCTATGCGCTTTGGCACAGCGTCGTCAGCCTGCTGTGGCGGCCGAAGTGGTCGCCGTGGCAGAGGGCGTGGGCGAAGCGCTGGCGGGCGGAGACCAAAGGCCGTTGACGCGGCGTGCCCGCGATCAAGAACTTGAGCGCGGCAAGTTGGACGAACGCGAAGCGAAACGGACGGCCTCTTCCGCAGCGCGGACGACCGCTTTCGCCTTATTGATGCACTCCTGCTGCTCACTGTCGGGAACGCTGTCGTGGACGATGCCGGCGCCGGCCTGCACGTGAATCATGCCGTCCTTCAGGATGGCGGTTCGCAGGACGATGCAGGTGTCCATCTCGCCGTTCGCGGAAAAGTACCCAACGCAGCCCGCATAGGGTCCGCGCTTTGCCTTTTCAAGTTCGGCGATGATCTCCATCGCGCGAACCTTCGGCGCACCCGAAACGGTTCCTGCGGGAAAGCCCGCCATCAACGCGTCAACGGCATCATATTTCGTTTCGTCGATTTGGCCGACGACGTTCGAGACGATGTGCATGACGTGGCTATAGCGCTCGATGATGAATTTGTCCGTCACCGTCACGGTGCCGGGTTCCGACACGCGTCCGACATCGTTCCGCCCGAGGTCGAGCAGCATCAGGTGTTCCGATCGTTCCTTGGGATCGGCGAGCAGGGCGGCGGCGAGCGCCTTGTCTTCGGCATCGGTCGCGCCGCGGCGCGCCGTGCCCGCGATCGGACGGATCGTGATGACTCCATCGCGGGCGCGAACGAGAATTTCAGGCGACGAGCCGACGAGTTGGAACTCGCCGAAATCGAGATGGAAAAGAAATGGCGACGGGTTGAGGCGGCGCAGTGCGCGATAAAGGGCAAACGACGGCAATTCGAAGGGGGCGGAAAATCGCTGAGAAAGGACGACCTGAAAAATATCGCCGGCCTTGATGTAGTCCTTGGCCTTGGACACCATCGCCATGTATTCGGCCGGCGTGGTGTTGGATTGCGGTTCTTGCAATGCAAGGGAGGCTGTCGGCGCGGAAGGTGCGTGCGGCAATGGAGCTTCAAGGCGCGAGATCGTCGATCCAATCCGAGACAAAGCCGAGGCGTAAGCCTCTTCTGCCGGAATATCCGGGTGCGGCCGGACGGGCGTCACCAGAATCATCTCGTCTTTGACGTTATCGAAGATGAGCATCTGCGTCGGACGGATGAGGATGGCGTCCGGAACCCCAAGCGTATCCGGCTTCATTTCCGGCAGGTTCTCAATCAGCCTGACGGTATCGTAGCCCATATAGCCAAAAATTCCCGCCGCCATCGGTGGCAAAGATTCCGGCAACGCGATCGCGCTTTCCTGGAGCAGGTTGCGCAGCGATTGCAGCGCCGGGCGGTCGTCACGCTGATAAGCGTCCGGGTTCGCTTCCGGGGAGGAGTTGATCTCGGCGCTATCGCCGTTGGCTTTCCAAATTAGGTCGGGAGCAAAACCGATGACCGAATAGCGGCCCCGCGCCGAGCCGCCTTCAATCGACTCGAGTAGAAAGCTCATCGGACGGCGCTCGCCAAGCTTGAGGTATGCCGATACGGGGGTTTCGAGATCAGCGACGAGGCGCGTCCAGACGACCTGTGGTTTTCCTTCATCGTAGAGCGGCGCAAAGACGTCGGCCGAAGGAAAGATGTCGATTCCTGGCATCCCCTCGTCCTGGGGCCAGGCGGATATTGCCGGTGCGGGCGATGCCGATGGGGCGCTCACGTCAAAGTCACTCGTCGCTCAAGCCGATCGTGGATTTCAGCTCCGCTTCGTTTACCGAAGTCCCGAGATTTTTTTTCAGTGCTTCGGTGTACTCCGTGAGCGTTTGGTTGGCGAGTTCCTGCTTGAGCTGTCGGTTAAGCTCGTCTGTCTCGGTCAGCGTCGGCGCCGGGGCGGGAATGATATCTGCAACCTTGAAGACGATCTCCGTCGTATGGTCCGGCGAATCCCCGTGCCCGGCTTTATCCTTCGCCATGGCGAAGGCCTGCGTGACCATTTCCTGCGTGATGCTCTGCGGAATGGTCTTGCGGGTAATGGGATCGGTCTTCTCCACTTTGTTTTTCGCTTCCGCCTCAAGCGCCGACATCGGCTCGCCGGCGTTGACGCGGTCGGTGAGCTTCTTTGCTAGCTCGTCAATGAGCCGATGGCGTTCGGACGAGAGATAGTTCGACTTCACCTGTTCCTTTACCTGGTCGTAGGGCTTCTGCTTCGGCGGATCGGTTGAGAGAACGTTCACCCAGGCAAAGCCATCATTCGAGAGGTCGATACCGGCATCGTCATTGCTGCTGTCCGGTGCGAACGCGCGTGAGACGATCTTGCGGAGATCCGGCGTCTCCATCACCGGCTTGCCGTCGGGGCCGAGCCCGGTCGCGTCCGTCGCCGGGATTTCCTTGAACGACAGCTTCATGCTGTCCGCGATCTCCTTCAGGGATTTGCCAGCGATTCGGTTGTCTTCGACTTCATCGTGCTTATCCTGAAGTTCCGATTTGGCCTTCTCGGTCGCGAGCTTGTCGCGGACCTGATCCTTGACGTCGGCCAATGTGCGGGTCACTCCCGGCACGATCTGCGTGACGCGCAGGATAACCGTCGCGAAACGGCCTTCGATGACGTCAGAATACTTGTCTTTCTCAAGCGAGAACGCGACGTCGGCGATCTTCGGATCGATCAGCGCTTTTTTCGTGATCAAGCCGAGGTCGACATCTGTGTCCTTGGCGCCCGCTTCCTTGGCAACGTCGGCAAAGGTCTTGGTACCGTCGCGCAATGTTTTCAAGGCTGCCTCGGCCGCCGCCTTGTCCTTGAAGGCGATTTGCTGAATGCGTCGCTGTTCTGGGGTATTGTAGCTGTCCTTTGTCGCTTCGTAGGCCTTGGCGATCTCATCGTCCGTGACGTTGATCTGCTTCTTGAGATCGTCGGCGCTCAGCGTCAGCACCTGAATCTTGCGATACTCAGGCGTCATGTACTTCGATTTGTCTTTCTCGTAGAGTTCCTTGAGCTTGGCATCCGTCGGATCGGCGACGGTGACGGCGTCGGGATCGATCTTGATCCACTCGATGAGCAACCCCGGACCGGTGTACTCCTCGATGGGCTTCTTGAACGCGCGGATGTCCCAGTTGCTCAGGAAGTTCACCACGAACGCCTGCCGCCGTTCGAGGTCGATTTCGTATTCCACGACCGCCGGCTTACCCGGCGGGATGTCACGCATCTCGCGCAGTTCGGGGTCCTCGCGGCCGGTGCCCA
>CAYYDL010000102.1:0-2955 GCA_964470545.1 uncultured Hyphomicrobium sp.
ATAACCGGTTGCGATTAAATTAGCACTAACCCATTGAGTGAAAAAGACTTAAATAGGCGTGCCAATTCCGCTATTGCCGCCACTGAATTAGGGCGCCGTTGAGGCAAACCGTCTCAGCGCGAAACAATCGCTAACTGTCACCTCTAAAAGCGAGAAACGGGCCAACGCCGGGATCAAACGACACGCCGCCTTGCCGGGGGACGTTTTGAGAACTATTGATTACGAGCTTTCCGCCTTGGTACGGAGCCCCATGGGCTCACGCTAAGGAAATCGCCTGAATCTGTTGAGCTTTTTGGAAGGATGGCGGCATCGGAATAGCGTTGTAGGGGCGTTTGAGCCCAGCCCGAGCAGTCGGAACCTGTTAACCCGCATGACTCATACTGGAACGTCATCTGCCGAGAATGGCACGACGCTTGGCTCGGCCAAAAAGACCGCGCCCAGAAAGCGTGTCGTCGTCGCGATGTCTGGCGGCGTCGATAGCTCGGTTGCAGCAGCCATCATGAAGGCCGCCGGTCACGACGTCATCGGCGTGACATTGCAGCTCTACGACCATGGAACGGCCGCGGGCCGGAAGGGCAGCTGCTGTGCTGGCCAGGACATCCACGACGCTCGCCGTGTTGCCGAAGCACTCGATATCCCCCACTACGTCCTCGACTACGAGACGCGCTTCGCAGCGAAGGTGATCGAATCCTTTGCCGAGAGCTACGTCGCCGGCGAGACCCCCATTCCCTGCGTCACGTGCAATAACGAGATCAAATTCCGCGATCTCCTCGACACGGCCAAAGACCTTGGCGCCGAAGTCCTCGTCACAGGACACTACGTCCAGCGGATCGATACCGAGGACGGGCCGACGCTTGCCCGTGCCGTCGATACCGATCGCGATCAGAGCTACTTTCTTTTCGGCATCACGAAAGAGCAGCTTGCGTCGCTCTGGTTCCCCATCGGCGGCATGCGAAAGGCCGACGTGCGCGAACTTGCCCGGTCGTTCGATCTACCGGTCGCCGACAAGTCGGACAGCCAGGATATTTGCTTCGTGCCGACCGGCAAGTACACGGACGTTATTGAACGGCTGAAACCGACCGCGCTCGATTCGGGCAATATCGTTCACCTCGACGGCCGCGTTCTCGGGCGTCACGACGGCATCGTGCATTACACCGTCGGACAGCGCCGCGGGATCAAGATTCCGGCCGCCGAGCCGCTTTACGTGGTCCGCCTCGACGCCTCGCGAAACGAGGTCATCGTCGGCCCCCGCTCCGCATTGACGACCGCCGGCCTTATGCTGCGCAACGTCAATTGGCTCGGGGAAAAGCCCCTCGAAGATCTCGCGACTGACGGTCTTCCCCTTTATGTTCGGATGCGTTCGTCGCAGAAACTCCGCCCCGCTCTGCTCAAAATCGAACAAAATGGCGTTGTCAGAGTTGAACTCCACGATGGCGAGGAAGGTATTGCGACAGGGCAGGCGTGCGTGTTCTATGCCGACGACGGGGCAGAAGGACGCGTCCTTGGCGGCGGGTGGATCGCCAAGACCATCAAGGCGCACGCTGGCGAGCCGCCGCGCAGCACCGGCAAAACGATGGCCCAGGCGGGACGCTAGGCTCATCTCATGGAATGCGGACTGATGGAGATCGGCAGTGAGTGACAACAAGCCTTCGAGCTTCCGTGCCGCGGCTTCAGCGCGGTCGGACGCACAGAAAAGGCGTTCGGAGACGAAAGTGCTTCAACTCGACGAAGGCCAGGTTCGCGACGCCTATCGTCGTTGGGCACCGGTCTATGATTATACCTTCGGCGCCGTTTCAACCGCGGGCCGCAAACACGCCGTTGAAATCATCAACGGCAGTTCGGGACGCGTGCTCGAAGTGGGCGTCGGCACTGGACTGTCGCTTCCGAGCTACAAAAAACATCTCGACATCGTAGGCATCGACCTCGCCCCCGAGATGATGGAAAAGGCGCGCGAGCGCGTCAAGGCCGAGAAGCTGACGAACATCTCCGGCCTCTATGAAATGGATGCGAGCAATCTCCGCTTTCCGGACAACGCGTTCGACACGACCGTCGCGATGTATGTGATCACGGTGGTCCCGGATCCGCGCAAGGTGATGCTGGAACTCGCCCGCGTAACGAAGCCCGGCGGCGAGGTGATGCTCGTCAATCACTTCAGCCAGGAGGAAGGCGTTCGCGGCTGGGTTGAGCGCCAGATGGCTCCCTTTGCCGATCTCGTCGGCTGGCACTCGGTCTTCGACGTCTCGCGTGTCATGGTGTGCCCCGACCTGAAGCTCGAGGAACGCAAGGCGTTACGCCCTTGGGGCATCTTCACGATGATGCGGTTTCGGAAGGAAGAAGGCGCGGCTTCGCTCCGCCCCGAGGCCGCAGAATAGGGTTTCCCCCTGGCGGCGGTCGCCGATCGAAATATACGGCCCGGAACCGGGCGGGACGGCACGCCGTGTTGACAGGGAACCGCGGCGCTCCCTATAGACGGTCGCCTGGCGACGGCGCGTCGCTCAGGTCAGGCGGGATAGCTCAGGTGGTTAGAGCGGCGGTCTCATAATCCGCAGGTCGGCGGTTCAAGTCCGCCTCCCGCTACCAATTACGCCTCGTCGCGCTTCCAATCTATGCGCCACAATTATCTATCATTGGCTCCGTCCCCCAAAGTGCAGTGGAGCTTCCAAGCGTATGATCCGGCGTTGAATATTGAATCGCTAACGGCTAGCGTCTTTTCTCTTCTGGGGGAGTATCGCCGTGGGGTTACGAACTGCACTTGGCCTCAAAGCGCCAAAACCTAAATCAGAACCCAAAGTCGCAACCGAAGACATCGATCAAAAATTTTTCGACACATGTCGGGTTCTCTGCAATAGGACCGAACTTCTGAAGCGCATTCCGTCGGGCGGAATTTGCGCCGAAATAGGCGTCGCCTTTGGGGACTTCAGTTCCGAAATCCTGGCCATCAACAAACCCAACAAG
>CAYYDL010000103.1:0-8492 GCA_964470545.1 uncultured Hyphomicrobium sp.
CGATGGCGAAGGCGAGGAGACCATCGAGAATTTCGATTGGTCGCAACCGACCGCGCTCGTGATGGGGTCGGAGGGAAAAGGTCTACGCGAGCTGACCCGCAAAACCTGCGATTGCTTGGCCCGCATTACAACGGATGGCGCGATCGCCAGTCTGAACGTCTCGAATGCCGCCGCGATCGTCCTTCACACGGCGCTGCTGGCACGGCGCAGCGCCTCGAAGCCGTGAAGCAAAAGTCCGGAGCAAAATCGGACCGGACCCCGCAAATCTCGTCTGCAACCGCTGGCGAGAGGCGCCCTCACCAGTCTCCACGGCGATGGCCGCCATAGTGACGGTTGTGCCATTCAACATGATAGTAGCGCCGGTTAGGCGCCCCCCAAGCCGCGTAGTAAGGCGGCAAAGGCCCTCGGAACCGGCGGATGATGCGACCGCCCCACTCTCCTGAGTTGTAGTAGGGATAGTATCCGCGAGGCTCATAATCGTAGGAATAATATCGCTCCAGCGCATCATTGCGGTGGTATTCGTGATAGCGCAGATCCGGGCGGTTCAGATCGAAAGCCATGGCCTGACTACTGAAAACCGCACTCGCTGCTGCAGCTGCGGCGATCGCCATCAATGACCTGAAACGCATGGGTAGAACTCCTGCGAGGTTCCCGAGGACAGCCAAATGTCCTGCACAAGATTCAAGAATCGTTTGCAAGAGAGTATCTTAAGATATTCCGAGAGGCATCTCAGGATATCCGTACCGTCGCCGATTTTTCGCCCCCCGTTACATCTCCGCCAAACGAACCGCCTGTCGCCCCGACGGATCGTCGTTTCGACGACGTTTCAGGCACGTGGCTTAATGCCAGCTTCGAGTATGCATGATATCGGAACTCCAACGGCACAGCTGCGTTTAAGAGAGTTAACTGGGAAAACAGACACACGAGGAGGTTGTCTTGCGCATAGGAGCCATCGCGTTGATCGCAGTCTTGATGGGGGGCTTTGCTTCCGCATCATCGGCGATGACCATTACAAAGCCTGCGGGCGTCGCGACACCGCCAGCGTTCCAACAAATAGATTATAAGAAGAAGAACAAATACTACCACAAGCGCCAGAAGTACCGCGCTGGCGGCCGCTATGACAGGGCGCCGGCCCACTGGCACCGCTACAACAAGCGTCCCGGAGACTGGCAGCGGCGTGGCTGCATTATCGTCGGACCCATCTGGTGGTGCCCGTGACGCACGTCGAGCAGAATTTTGAGGAGCGGAGAATGTTCCGCTCCTCAAAGTTTTTGAGAAATTCTCAATTTCATTTTCGCTGCATCGCGAGCTGATCACGAGTTTCCTTGCACCGCTTCGAGAGGGGGATGCCGACTATCTCCGCGGCGGTTCTCCGGGCGCACATACATGATCGAGGCGGTCGGCCTTTCAGCTTTCAATTTCAGTGCGGCAATCAGCGCATCTTCGCCTTGGACGACGACGTGCCCGACCTGCCCCTCGACCTTGAATCCAACGGTGAACCGCATGGGGCGCCCTCCTGAGCAAGCCTGAGGCCAGTCATCGTAGCACGAAGGACGGTATGTTTGGTATGCGGGCGTCGATGATTGGCTTGCTCCCATCGCCCAATCTCTTGTATCAACGCGCGCGCGAACGCCCAAAAGTCTGATCATTTTAGACCTTCGGCGACCGCATGATCACTCGAGTTCTCGCAAAAAACATTCGACTGCTCAAAGAGTTGCCGGCTTAGCACAGTGGTAGTGCACCTGATTTGTAATCAGGGGGTCGTAGGTTCAAATCCTACAGCCGGCACCATTTAAATCGCCGACCGAGGCACGCTCCAGAATCTCATTCTGGCTGCCTTACGGGCGCCATTCTGACATTCGCCCGGCCTTGCACGTGCTCCGCCAGTTCGGCCTCGCGAAGCGAGATACGGCCGCCATCATGGCAAGAACCGAGTGTTAGGTCACCCGGCAGCCTCGCTTTCCGAACTGCTTCCATTACGTGTCCGAGCCTGACTACAGAAGAACGCTGGTTGGGCTCCCGGCATAAATATTATTGTTGAAGCCGCCACTCACAGTGAATCTACGCGTCAGCTGATAGCTAATTGCTACGGCGCCATGGGTGTTGCTCCACGATGTCGTTCATCCCTTCGCCGACCTCGCTCTCGTCGGTCGGCTCATCTGCGAAGCTGAAAAACACGGGGCTGCAGCGCCGGGCCTCCCCAATACGGAATTCCTGTGTGACCAATCCGGCGAATTGCTCCACGCACCAAGAGAGATTTTCATCGGACGAAAGCCCGTGATTTTTTCTAAGGGCGCCGTGCTCGTCGGCTATGCGGCGGCAATATGAATTAATGGCGCCTACGATCCAAGCCTTTTGGAAATTCTCTCCAAGTCGCGTGCAGACGCGCTTTGTCAGCAGCACGTCTTTGAACATCAAAATTAATCACGTCCGCCAGCGATCTACGCTTGGACAAAACCCTCTTGGCGGTCGGCTGATCGTCTGCTTTCCAGCATAGCACTCTGAAGTTTGTGATCCGCCGGTCGTGAGGTAAAAGTCAGCGGACGGCACCAACCAGCGGAGTTTTTCACCCGAAATCCGAGCGTTGTCGCCGAACTCGTACCCTCGCCCTCCGAATATAATCGATACCTGATGTTGAAACGCTGTTTTCGCTGCTAAACGTATAGGACGAACGCCCAGCGCAACCGAAAAAGGAGGGCGGACAATGGAGGCCGCAAGCAGTGGCGCCTCGGCGACACAGACGGATGTGCCCGCCCTTATTTATCGCCACGCCCTTCCGGTGCGGATTGCACATTGGATCAATGTGGTCTGTCTGTTCATCCTGCTGATGAGTGGACTGCAGATCTTCAATGCCCATCCCAGCCTTTATATCGGAAGCGCGTCGGATCCGAGCCAACGCGTTCTCAGCATGGGTGCCGTGCGAGAAGCCGACGGCACACCTGTCGGCGTCACGACGATCGGCGACCTGAGATTTCGCACGACCGGCGTCCTCGGCCTATCAAAGGGCATCGACGGAGAACCTGAAAATCGCGGCTTTCCGAGCTGGATCACCATTCCGTCCTATCGCGATCTCGCAACTGGCCGCCGATGGCATTTCTTTTTCGCCTGGCTCTTCGTGGTGAATGGCCTCGCCTATTTTATCTATTCCATCTTGAGCGGGCATTTTCGGCGCGATTTCGTCCCGACGCAGACGCAGGTTCGCCATATCGGGCACGATATCCTCGATCACCTGCGTCTACGTTTCCCGAAAGGCGAAGAGGCGAAGCACTATAATGTGCTTCAGAAGCTCGCGTATCTTTTCGTCGTTTTCGTACTTCTGCCGGTCACGATCTTGGCGGGCCTGACGATGTCGCCTGGACTCGATGCCGCCTTCCCTTTTCTTCTCGATATTTTCGGAGGTCGCCAATCGGCCCGCACCGTGCACTTCATCTGCGCGAGCGGCATCGTGCTGTTCGTCTTCATTCACGTCCTGATGGTGATCGTCTCGGGCGTCTGGAACAATCTCAGATCGATGGTGACGGGCCGCTATCGCATCGAGCCGGCGGAGTGAATCGATGAACCGCAAATCAATACTCGACCGCCGCAGCTTCCTGACGCGTGCATCCGCAATCGGCGGCGCCTTGTACCTCGGCGGCTGTGATAAGCTCTCTCAATCGCCCAGCTTCCGCGACCTTCTCGATCAGGCGGAAGATGTGACCATGACCGTTCAGCGTCTTGTGCTGACATCTCGGTCGCTTGCCCGCGAGTTCCCGGAAAAAGCTATTTCCTCGACCTTCAAGGCCAACGGCTCGACTGGCGTCGATGATCCTGCGTACCAGAAAAATGCCAGCGAGAATTTTGCCAATTGGAAATTGGTCGTCGACGGCCTTGTCGAGCGTCCAGCTACGCTGAGCCTCGATGATTTGCGCAGCCTTCCCTCGCGCACGCAGATCACGCGCCACGATTGCGTCGAAGGCTGGAGCGCAATCGGGAAATGGAAGGGCGCGCAGTTCTCAGCCTTGCTTCAGAAAGTCGGACTGAAACCGAATGCGCGCTACCTCATGTTTCACTGTGCCGATATGCTCGAACCGGGCTCGCCGTATTATGAGAGCATCGATCTGATCGACGCTTTCCATCCGCAGACGATTCTCGCCTACGATATGAACGATGCCCCTCTTTCGGTTCCTCACGGGGCGCCAGTACGTCTTCGCGTCGAACGCCAACTTGGCTACAAGCACGCGAAATACGTCATGCGGATCGAGGCGGTATCCTCATTCGCGTTTGTCGCTGGAGGCAACGGCGGCTTTTGGGAAGATCGCGGCTACGAGTGGTATGCTGGAATTTGAGCGATTTCCCGCAAGGAACTCGCGCACTCGTCAGATCATTGTTTTGCAGACGCGGCTGGAGGCGTTTGCGTGTCGACGATCGGCCCATCTGCAAATACGAAAAGATACGCAAACACGGCCAAAATGCAGACCGCTCCGCCAAACATGACGATGTGTTTTGTATGCACCGGAGCTTATCCTTATGACATCGCAAGCAATTGCAATGCTTCGGATAGCAAGGACAGTCGGAAATTGTAAGCATCATCTTGAGTGGTCCGGCCCGTTGGCATTTCGCCTCCGGTTGGACTGCCCAGAGAAATGACGCAGCCGAGGACGACATCGGCTGCGCCTGACCTTCAGAAGGTTACAGTGACGCCGGCATTGAAGGACCTGCCCTGCCCTGGAACCGGAGAGATGATCCCGGTCTTTCCTTCAGCCGCATAATCCGCCCAATCGACGCCGCCGAGCGGCGGGTAATACAGCTTGTCGAAGACGTTGGAGATTCCGAAATCAAAGCGAACATTCTGCAATTGATAGCTTGAACGCAAATCGACCAGTGCGTATCCCGGGGTCGTCGGTTCATGACGCAGCGCATTGACATCGTCCTTGTCGTTGACGAGCGTCAGCTGCACTGCGTTCGACCAGTTGCCGCGTCGATGGTTGAGGGTCAGCTGAGCGTTGAGCGGCATCATGTGATAGAGCGTGTCTCCCGTGTCGAGATTCTCGCCGTTGACGTAGCCGATAATGCCTGAAAGCCCGAACTGGCCATATCGATCGCTTTCCCACAGAGCAACGCTGCCAGAGACGTTGACGCCATAAAGTTGCGCATCGTGGTTGGCGAACTGCAACGTTACGAACTCCGTAGACGGCATCGCCATCCCTCCCATGCCGCCCATGCTGCTTTGAGACTTCAGGAAATTGGCGTCGATGTAGTCCTCCACGTACGTGTAGTAGGGCGTCACCTTGACGTCCCAAACCCTCCTGTCGCGGTCGTGCCAGCCAGCGGTGAAGCTAACGATGTTGCCGACTTCGGGCTTCAGATCGAGATTGCCCACGTAGCCGTTGGCATCTCCATACCAGCCGATCATATCGGCGGCCATATTGCCCGTGCTCCACGCATAGCGCTCGTAGAGATTGGGCGAACGCGTCTTTCGGGCGTAGCCGATTTCATACGTCTCGCTCATCGTCGGCTCGAAGCGCGTCAGCGCCGTCACGTCAAAGTTGGCGTCGGTCCGCTCGTGGCTTCGCGCATTGAACGCCGCTGCGTCCGCCGCATACATGCTGCTGTAACCCTGAACGTCGCCGGTATCCATCCAGACCATATCATTGCGAACGCCGAGCAGCGTGCTCCAAGCGGAATCCCAGCGATGCTCCCACTCCGCGAATGTGCCGAGCCGTTCACGCGTGCCATGATTGATATCGACGAACGTGTCGGGCCCCATCATCGGCGCCATCCCGGCGACCGGCGGCCACCAGTCGTTGAGCGTCTCGCGATGGAACTCGTTACCCACCCGGAGAATATCGGCCGTCGTCAGCGGGATCTCTGCCTTGATCGAATAGCCTAAGTCCGCGCCATCCGCGTTCATCGGCATCTCGCCGGCTTTATCGGCCAGCATGTCCATCCGATGTTTCGTATTATGATAGAAGGCGCGGACGTCGAGCGTACCCCAATCATAATGCGTCAGCGAGCGCGCATTGAAGAGCCACGCGTCGTTATCGACCATGTCCATGCGCTGGTTCACGAACCCTTGGTAGGGCACCGAAGCATAGATCCCTTCAAAGATGAAAAGATCGGCGCCGTTCCTGATGCCGAGTGTCAGGGCGTGATTATAAGCTTGATAGAGCGTCGACCGGACAATCGGGCCATCGTCTCCCCGCGCGTAATCGTCCGATTTCGTCCACGATCCAGTATAGCCGACACTGACATTCCGAGTTGCAGCCTCGGCATGCGCCGATGTCGCAATTCCATCGCCATTGCTGCGGTAAAAGGCTGAAACGCTTCCCGACGTGTGTACACCTTCACCGACATCGGCAAATTCCGGCGGACGTGATTCGACCACGATCGTGCCACCGAGACTGTCTCCTCCCTTGCTCACGGGCGTCACGCCCGCAATGACATCGGCGACGGCGACCTGCGACGGATCGATGTAGGAAAGCGGCGGATTCATGTGGTTGGTGCAGGCTGGCGAGATCACCATGCCGTTGACCAAAACCTTCACCCTGTCGTCATTGAGACCGTTGATCACTGGAAGACTCGAAATGCCTCCCGCGGTGAAGACGCTGACGCCGGGCACCTTCGTCAGGAGCTGTGCCGTGTCGCTCGTGTTCGGAAGCTGCGATTGGATCGCTTTGCCGGAAAGACGCGTGGTCGTCATCGGCAGGGCTAGGCCTTTCGATCCCACGCCGTCCATTGCGTCCGTTTCAGGCGATTCCAAAAGCGGCGCCGATTGTGGTGGCGAAGGCTGCGCATCCTGATTCGCGCTCTGCGTATCCGAGGATTGGATCTTTTTGCGCGCGATTTTCTTGGCCGCCTGCTTCTTGGCCCCCTGTTGCACCACCACGGGCGGCATCTGCTTCACGGCCTCAGGGCTTTCCTGCGCCGTTACCGTCCCGCTCTGAACGCTTAGGGCAATAGTTGCCGTAGCAGCTGCTCCAAGCAGCCGCGCTCGCTGATATCGATACATAAGACATTCCCCCGATTGACCGCGCTCGTCGCCCGGATAAGCCGGACAACCGCAGGTCAACTTTCGAACTGATATGAATGAGATGTGCTGGTTCGCTCGACGGATTGAGCGAACCTACCGTCGTCAGGCGTGCGCCGGGGGGCCGCGGCTCCGCGCTCTGACAAGGAAAACGATCGTAAGGAGTGCAGCTTCAGTGGCCGCAATCTTCTGGCCGATGTCCGAGAGCGGACGAACGACCGCCGGCGTGCTCATGACGGCAAGCTGAAACGCCGCCAAGCCCTTGCAGAAGGGACAACTCGGACCTTTGCCCCCCTCCTCGGGTGCTTTCGATTTGCCACCCTCGCAAATGAAATCCGCGAAGCTTCCATAATAAGCGGTAAAAAGAAGGTGGTTGAATTCGGAAACGAGGTGGTTCGGAAGAAGAGACGCGAAATGGATCACGCTCAGCAGCGCAAACGCTGCTGAGATGACCTGACGCCTCCCCCTTTGAATGGACCCCACCATGACAAAACCGTAAAAATTCGCCCCTGGGCGCGTCAATAGGGGATTCTACGCACCCGACGACTATTGCGCATGGTCATGCTTCATTTCGGTGTCATCCATTTTCATGCCGCTGTGATCTGCATCAGAGCTCTTCATCGCGCCAAGCGATTCAACTTTATAGGTGACATCCACTGACCCCGCTTTCTCGAACGTCAGCGATCCTTTGATGTTGGGTCCTTGCGCGATCGGCTTCTTCAGACCGACAAACATCAGATGATATCCTCCGGGGCTAAGTTTCACAGTCTCGCCCGGCTTGATCTCAAGACCGTCCTTGAGCTGACGCATCAGCATCTTGTCTCCATCCATCTTCATCTCGTGGATTTCGACATTGTCCGCTCCATCGAATGTGCCGCCCGTCAGCTTGTCGGGTTCCTTGCCGTTGTTCGTGATCGCAAGATAGCCCACGCCGACCGCAGCACCTTGCGCCGTCGCGCGCGTCCAAGGATGCTTGATCACGATACCGTCTTTCTCGAATTTATGAGCCGAGCCCGGCGCGCTGAAAGCGACGAGCAGCGCGAGAGCCATGATCAACTGTTTCATAAGTTTCTTCTCCATGTGTGATGATGATGAGAGTTGCAGTCTCAGAGGATGAGGTGTCCTGCAGCACGCCCGTTAAAGGCCAAAAAACCGCGCATTTTCCGCTTCCAGCGGCTTCAAATTGCCGGGCGACGCGAAACGAGATTCAACTGCGTGCGCGAGCTAAAAGAGACGAGCCGAAGGGCCTTGAAGCGCAGGCGCGAAAATCACGAAAAACGCGGCGGCCCGCGATTAAAGACTTGCTGCAACCGCCGATCGCCAGCATCCACCTTGCTGAAATCTGGCAGGCCGACTTCAAAACGGGCGGGCCGCGAAACGTCCATTGCGGGTTCGTCGATCACACCGACATGCAGTGCAGTCAGTCCGGAGCAGATCGGACATTGCTTCTTGGACGGGAGCTTCGAGCTTCCGAGATCCGCGTCGG
>CAYYDL010000104.1:0-2308 GCA_964470545.1 uncultured Hyphomicrobium sp.
AACGCCGGTTCGCGACACATACCCGAACGTCGGCTTGAAGCCGATGACGCCGCAATAGGATGCCGGCCTGATGATCGAGCCCGCTGTCTGCGTTCCAAGCGCCAGCGGCACTTGAAAATCGGCAACGGCTGCCGCCGATCCGGATGACGATCCGCCCGGCGTCCGCGTCGGATCGTGCGGGTTGCGCGTGTTGCCCGGCCCGAAAAAGGCGAATTCCGCCGTCACCGTCTTTCCGAGGATGATGGCTCCGGCGGCCTTCAGTTGGGAAACGACGAACGCATCCGTCGAAGGTTGCCGCCCCACGAAGATCTCTGAGCCGAACTCGGTCGGAAAATCCTTGGTGTCGATGATGTCCTTGACGCCGACAGGAATGCCCGACAGGAATCCCACGGTGTCGCCACGGGCTCTGCGCGCGTCACTTTCGCGTGCGGCTTCGAGCGCGGCGTCGCCGTCGAAGTGAGCCCAGGCGCGCACGGCGTCGTCCCGTTCCGCGATCCGTCGGATGCATGCCCGGACAAGATCCTCCGATGTGATACGGCCTGCCGCAAGCGCATCGCGTGCCTCCGACGCGGTGAGGGACTCGAGGCCGATTTGCTTGTCTGTGCTCAACACTAGATCGTACCCCTCCAAGCGGTGCCGGCTGCGCCCGCGGTCGCGATGATGCAAGGCCGTTTAGGTCAAGGCCGCCGTTATTACATGAAAGAACGATTTTTTCTCACCCGAGCGGCAGGCGAGACAAAAAGCGCTGCGCATCCGCCTGAATTGGCCGCACGCCCAATTGTATCCGAACCGGTTCGGTACTAGGACACGCGCGGAGACGAACAAGAAGAAGACCCTTTGAGGACGATCAGCAATGTCGAGACCACATCGCCGCCCCGGCCGCCACTTCCTGCAGATTCCGGGACCGACCCCGGTGCCGGAGCGCATCCTGGCTGCCATGTCGCGCCAGATTCTCGATCATCGCGGTCTTGAATTCGGTCAGCTTGGCCGTCGTGTACTCAGCGGCATTAAGGGCCTGTTCAAGACGACGGGACACGTCATCATTTATCCGTCGTCGGGTTCCGGCGCGTGGGAAGCGGGGCTGACGAATACGCTGTCGCCGGGCGACAAGGTTCTGATGTGCGAGACGGGCCAGTTCGCCGTTCTGTGGGAAGCCATGGCGCGGCGTCTCGGACTCGAGACGGACGTGATCCCGACCGAATGGCGTATCGGCGCCGACGCCAACGCCATCGAGAAGAAGCTGCGCGCCGACACCGAGAAGAAGATCAAGGCGGTCTGTGTCGTTCATAACGAAACCTCGACGGGGTGCCTGACGCGTCTCGACGAAGTGCGGAAAGCCATTGACGCAACGGGCCATCCCGCGCTGCTGATGGCCGACGCGATCTCGTCGCTCGCCGCCGCCGACCTGCGCCACGACGAGTGGGGCATCGACGTGACGGTCGCCGGATCGCAGAAAGGCATGATGCTCCCGCCGGGGCTGTCGTTCACGGCGATCAGCGAGAAGGCGATTGAAGCGACGAAGACCGCACAATTGAAGAAGTCCTATTTCGCCTGGGACGACATGCTGGCAATGAACGCGACTGGGTACTTCCCCTACACGCCCGCGACGGGACTTCTCTATGGTCTTGCCGAAGCGATCGACATGATCAACGAGGAAGGCCTGGAGAATGTCTTCGCGCGCCATCGCCGCTTGGCCGAAGCAACGCGGCGAGCCGTTGCAGCCTGGGGTTTTGAAACGCAGTGCCGCGACGCGAAGTACTATTCGCCGGCTGTGACGACGGTCGTCATGCCGGAGGGTCATAACGCAGACGCCTATCGTAAGATCGTGCTCGACAACTTCAACATGTCGCTCGGGACCGGACTGAACAAGATCGCGGGCAAGGCCTTCCGTATCGGGCATTTGGGCGACACCAACGAGCTGACGATCCTTGGTGCGCTGACCGGCGTCGAGATGGGCTTCGATCTTGCGGGTGTGCCGCACAAGAAAGATGGCGTGGCCGCTGCAATGAGCTACATCGCCGAAACGGCAAACCCAGCCGAAGCCGCGAAAGCCGCCGCCGAGTAAGAGACCCGCTTCCAAAAAATGTCGCCCTCGGCTTCATGCTGAGGATCCATTCATTCGCGGACGCTGTTGCTCAATGGATCCTCGGCACCAGCGCGAGGACGACATTCTTGCTGGGCCGCTACCGAAGCCGCCTAAACGAGATCAGACGCCGCCGCGGCATTCGACGCGGAACCTCTAACGAGACCTAAAACACTGTCCAACGTATCGGCCTCCGCAGCAGGCTTGTCCCAGCGAATGCGGTGA